>JBEATO010000115.1:0-17654 GCA_041161945.1 Actinomycetota bacterium | reverse complement strand
TGGATGCAGTTGCTGCTGGAAATGGCGCAATAGTTACTTTGCCCCATTGCGGTAATTATGACCATGCAGCTGCATATTTCTGTGCTCGCGGAGCCAAGATTGTTACCGTTGCTGAGCATTTAAAGCCGGAAAAACTGTTTAAGAAATTCATGCAATATCGCTCAGATTTTGGAATGGAATCTCTTCCTCTAGATGGGCGTGTCATTCCTACATTGATGCAGCGCATTAGAACTGGTTGTGTAGTTGCACTTGCCGCAGATCGTGACCTATCTAAATCTGGAATCGATGTGAACTTCTTTGGGGGACCAGCCAGAATGCCTGCCGGACCTGCACTTCTGGCTATTAGAACCGGTGCACCACTGATAAGTGCCTATGTTTCTTATACTCAAACTGGAATTCATATTGACTTCACTCGCGTTGAAATACCAACCGAAGGAACTGAAACGCAGCGCGTTGCAGCATTGGTACAAAAGAGTGCCGATCTTTTTGCTCAAGGTATTGCCAAGTATCCTCAAGATTGGCACATGATGCAGCGCATTTGGATTGATGGAGATTTTAAGGATCGCGACTAATGCTGACGAAGAAGCTACGAATTGGAATTGTCTGTCCGTATGGTTGGGACACACCGGGTGGTGTGCAAAACCATGTGCGCGATTTAGCGGAGTTTCTTACTGCCTCTGGTCATACCGTTTCTGTTTTAGCGCCTGCGATAGATGAAGAGAAGTTGCCGGACTATGTTGTTAGCGCAGGCAAACCAATCTCTATTCCATATAACGGCGCAGTTGCCCGTGTTCTCTTTGGTCCGATTGCATACGCCAGAGTGCGACAGTGGATTGGTGCAGGTAATTTTGATTTGCTCCACTTGCATGAACCGGCGATTCCTTCGATTTCACTTCTTGCATGCTGGGCAGCGGAAGGTCCCATGGTTGGAACTTTCCATGCAGCAGCAAAGCGACAGAAAGTTATTTTTGCTATCGGTCCCATTTTGGAGCCTGCAATTGAAAAACTCTCAGTTCGTATCGCCGTATCGGAGGCTGCACGCCTGACACTTACAGATCACCTGGAAACAGATGCTGTAGTTGTTCCTAATGGAATTTACGCCAAGCGATACTCCGATGGAAGCGCCCAAGAGAAGTGGTCTGGAAACACCATTGGCTTTATCGGTCGATTTGAGGAACCTCGCAAAGGTTTGCAGGTTCTAGTTGACGCACTGCCGATAATCGCCCGCTTTGCCCCAGATGTGAGGGTAATTGTTGCCGGACCTGGTAATCCTAAGGATTTTGAGAAAGAGATTGATCCGCAACTGCGTGATCGCTTTGAGTTCCTTGGCAAAATCACAGAGCAAGAAAAAGCAGATTTCATGTCATCGGTTTCACTCTATGTCGCACCTAATACTGGCGGTGAATCATTTGGAATTATTTTGGCTGAGGCATTAGCTGGGGGAGCATGTGTTGTTGCAAGTGATATTCCTGCCTTTGATTCTCTTTTGGGTGGAGGAAAGTATGGAGCCCTCTTTGAATCTGAAAACCCAACTGATTTAGCTAAAGTAGTTATCGAACTGTTGCGCGATGAAGAAAAACGCAAGGAGTTAGCGGTAGCGGGTAAGAAGCGTGCCCAGCTCTTTGATTGGGAAGTTGTTGCCCAGCAGATCTTCTCTATTTATGAGATGGCTATCGTTGGTGGCAAAGGTGTGACATTGGGTTCAGATCAACGTTCCTGGAATCGATTCCTATCGCGTGATGAGGAGAAACGATGAAGACTCTGCTCTTCCTTGGCTTTCTACTTTTACTTGGACTTTGGTACCTAACCTTTTCAGCCACTCGCTTAGATAGATTGCATCACCGCGTGGAAACAAGTTGGGCAAACCTGGATGTGTTGTTGCAAAAAAGAGCAGCCATTGCCTTGGAGATTGCGCATAGCGATTTAGCTGATCCAGCTTCTTCCATGTTGCTCACGGGTGCTGCCTACCAAGCAAGAGATGCCGATATCAAAAACCGATCGATGGCAGAGAGTGGATTATCTGGTGCGCTAGGCCTACTCATTTCAGATGGTTTGCCCCATGCCTCAGTTTCTGAGCAAGCGCTCTTGCAAGAGCTTTCAGCCTTAACGGCAAAGATTCGCGTGGCGATTTCTATTCACAAAGATGCCGTTTCATCAACTGTCATGGTGCGCCGTAAGTTTGTTGTCAGAACCTTTAGATTGGCTGGCACAGCGCCACTGCCTGTTACATATGAGTTCGAATCCGATGTTTTATAAGCGCTTAGTTCTAGCGGTTTCTCTCACCGTTCTGCTTTCTGGCTGTTCAGCTATTACAGATTTATTGCCTGAAGCTGCCGAGCGCAATGTTCTCAGTGGGCGGGAAGGAAGTAATGGTCCGGTTCTTGCCGTCAAAATTGATGATACAAATGCTGCGCATCCACAAATTGGTTTAGAAGATGCCGATGTTGTTTACATCGAGCAGGTGGAAGGTGGATTAACGCGTCTTGCAGCGATTTTTTCATCAGTTATTCCAGAGCGCGTGGGACCAGTGCGAAGTGCACGTATCTCTGACATCGACATCTTGGCCCAGTATGGTCGAGTCGCATTTGCATATAGCGGTGCGCAGAGAAAGCTATTGCCGGTTATTGATGCTGCGAACCTACAAAATCTAGGAGCACAGGCACAACCTCCATCTATCTACACAACTGATCCCAATCGTGTTCCACCTGTTGCAATGGTGCTACGAGCCGACCTACTGATGGCCAAAGTTGTGGAAAAGAATTATCAGGTAGGAAGTGCGAAAAACGTTGGGTGGAGCTTTGGTGATGCACCGCAAGGTGGTAAGCCAACCCAGTCAGTAATCATGCATTGGCCTGCAGCTAAATATGGCGCAGAATGGTCAGAGGCAGAATCTCGTTGGTTGCTCTCACATAATTCAAAGAGCAATGTTGCAGACTCTGGAGTGATCCTTGGACCAACAACTTTAGTTATTCAAATGGTTTCCATTACAGACTCTGAGTATGGAGACAAATTCGGGGGAGTAACTCCACTTTCCCAAACTGTTGGCAGTGGCCGTGGTTTCATTTTGCGCGATGGCAAAACCTTTGCAGCACTCTGGAATAGGGCGAGTGAGGGCGAAGGAACCACGTGGGCCTTGAAGGATGGAAGTGAAGTGAACTTTGCTCCGGGGCAGATTTGGGTAGCTCTGTGCGATAAGGAGCCTGATTTCACCTATTTATCTGCGAGCGCCAAACCTACGAAGTCAAAGTAGGATGTTCCCCTACACAGGCGAAGGTGAGTAAATGTCAGAAGTAAAAGGCACAGGACGAGTAAAGCGCGGTATGGCAGAGATGCTCAAGGGCGGCGTCATCATGGATGTCGTTAACGCTGAGCAAGCAAAGATTGCCGAAGATGCTGGCGCAGTTGCTGTTATGGCGCTGGAGCGCGTACCTGCAGATATCCGTGCACAAGGCGGAGTAGCTCGTATGTCTGATCCTGACATGATCGAAAAGATTCAAGCAGCAGTCTCTATCCCTGTTATGGCTAAAGCACGTATTGGCCACTTCGTTGAAGCTCAAGTTTTGCAATCTCTCGGTGTTGATTACATCGATGAGTCAGAAGTTTTAACACCTGCAGATTATGAAAACCACATCGACAAGTGGGATTTCACCATTCCTTTTGTTTGCGGTGCTACAAATCTTGGTGAGGCACTTCGCCGTATTAACGAAGGCGCAGCAATGATTCGCTCTAAGGGTGAAGCTGGCACTGGCGATGTTTCAAATGCTATGCAACACATGCGCAAGATTGGCGGCGAGATTCGTCGTCTGTCGTCAATGCGTGAAGATGAACTCTATGTTGCAGCCAAAGAGCTACAAGCTCCATATGAATTAGTTAAAGAAGTAGCACAAAGCGGCAAGCTGCCAGTGGTTCTCTTTACTGCCGGTGGAATTGCAACTCCAGCTGATGCTGCATTGATGATGGCCATGGGCGCAGATGGTGTCTTTATTGGCTCTGGTATTTTCAAATCTGGAAACCCAGCACAACGCGCAGCCGCGTGTGTGAAGGCAACTACGTTTTGGAATGATGCAAAGGTTGTTGCTGATGCATCTCGCGGTTTGGGTGAGGCGATGGTTGGTATTAACGTTGCAGATCTTCCAGCACCACACCGTCTTGCCGATCGCGGCTGGTAGTTCACTTCTTTCATGAAGGTCGGAGTTCTCTCACTCCAGGGTGATGTTCGCGAGCATGTGAGTGCTTTGATTGCTTGCGGCATTGATCCCATTGAAGTGCGACGTCCTTCTGAGTTAGCGCACGTAGATGCCCTTGTATTGCCTGGCGGGGAATCAACAACTATCGCTCAACTCTCTGAGATTTTTGAGATCTATGAACCAATAAAGCAACGTATTGCAGATGGCATGCCCGTCTATGGCTCATGCGCCGGAATGATTTTGTTGGCCAACACCATTCTGGATGCAAAACAAGGACAGAAAACCTTTGGTGGATTAGATATCACCGTGCGCAGAAATGCTTTTGGTCGCCAAGTTGATTCCTTTGAAACAGATATTTCTTTCGATGATGGGTCTGCAGATTTGATTAGGGCCGTCTTCATCCGTGCACCATGGGTTGAAAAGGTGGGGGCTGGGGTGCAAGTCTTGGCTTCAGTTGATTCACATCCAGTGGCCGTTCGTTCAAAGACTCTGCTTGCCACTTCGTTTCATCCAGAGCTCACGGCAGATCATCGAATTCATCGCTACTTTATAGAGGAAGTGGCAAAGCCTGCATTAGAGAAGGTAAAGTAAGTTTCATAATCATAGGAATTAGATTGAAGGTGTAAGCCATGTCCGGCCATTCCAAGTGGGCGACGACCAAGCATAAGAAGGCGATTATCGATAGTCGTCGTGCAAAGGTTTTTGCAAAGCAGATTCGCGCAATTGAGGTAGCAGCACGCAATGGCGGCGCTGACATGGAAGGCAATCCAACTTTATTTGATGCTGTCACAAAGGCTAAGAAGTCCTCAATGCCAGCAGATAACATCGATCGCGCAATCAAGCGCGGTGCTGGTTTAGAAGCTGGTGCCAAAGACTGGATCACGATTATGTATGAGGGCTATGGCCCAAGTGGTGTGGCAATCATGATTGAGTGTTTATCTGATAACCGCAATCGCTCTGCATCAGAGATCAAAGTTGCCGTAACACGCAACGGCGGTTCCATGGCAGATCTTGGATCTGTTTCCTATCTTTTCAATCGCAAGGGCGTCATTATCGTTAACAAGGTTGATGGATTAACTGAAGATCGCGTTCTCGAAGCGGTCTTGGATGCAGGCGCTGAAGAAGTCAATGATCTAGGTGAATCTTTTGAAGTTGTTTGTGAGCCAGTTGATTTGGTTCAAGTTCGAACCGCACTTCAGAGCGCCGGAATTGACTATGAATCAGCAGATTCTTCATTCCTTCCATCAATGTCGATACCTCTAGATGCCGATGGGGCCAAGAAGGTATTTGAACTAATCGATGCGATTGAAGAGCTCGATGATGTGCAAAACGTCTATAGCAATTTTGATGTTTCAGATGAGGTTATGGCGAGCCTGGAATAAGTTCGTCATAGGTAAGGCCTAGGCTAGAAACCTTGCAATGAACCTAAGGAAATGGTGGCCGTGATGCGCGTACTAGGGATTGATCCTGGTCTAACGCGCTGCGGTATCGGAATAGTTGAAGGTAGCCCTGGTTCACCACTAAAGATGGTCGGCGTAGGTGTCGTTATGACGCCGGCAGATATGGCTCTTGAAAACCGCTTACTTGAAATAGACAAAGGCTTAAATGAATGGATTGCCTTGTGGAATCCAGATGTCATCGCAGTTGAGCGAGTGTTTGCACAACACAACGTGCGCACCGTGATGGGAACTGGTCAAGCAGCAGGCATTGCATTACTTATTGCAGCTAAAGCTGGAATTCCAGTCATGATGCACACACCTAGTGAAGTAAAAGCTGCAGTCTCAGGATCAGGTCGTGCTAATAAGGCACAGGTGGCTCAGATGGTGCAAAAGATTCTTAACCTTGATTCAATCCCTAAACCTGTTGATGCAACTGACGCCCTTGCACTTGCCATTTGTAATATCTGGCGAGGCGGAGCAACAGCACGGATAAACCAAGCAGTGGAAGTTGAAAAAACTCGTCTTAGAAAACTGCGTGGGTAAATGATTTCAACTCTTAGCGGAACCATTCGTTCTTTGTCCCAAGACAAATTAGTCATTGAGGTTGGTGGAGTAGGTTTAAGTGTTTTGATTAACCCACCTACAAGTATGGGATTGACGCTAGGTGCACAAACAACTCTCTACACATCACTGGTTGTTCGTGAAGACTCACTGACTCTTTTTGGTTTCTTATCTGAAGAAGTTCGTAACTTATTTGAACTCGTGCAGACTGTTTCTGGAGTTGGTCCAAAGGTCGCGCTATCAATTATGGGCGCCCTGACTCCTGAAGATTTAGCACGTGCTATTTCACAGGAGGACACTTCAGCGATAGAGCGAGTTCCTGGAATTGGCAAAAAGGGAGCACAGCGAATGATTTTGGAGTTAAAGGGCAAGCTGAGCGATCTCTCTTCTGGTGCAACGTATAAGGGCCATCAACCACCATGGCGCGAACAGTTGCTAAGTGCACTTGTCTCTCTTGGATTCTCTCCCAAAGAGTCAGATTCTGCGATTAGCTATGTAGTCAATGATTTACAGGGCAATGATCAAGACCCAGCAACCATGCAATTAAGTGAGCTGCTTAAGTTAGCTCTAGCCAGTGGAAAGAGTTCACGTGGCTGATAATCAAGAACGGCTAGTGGGTTCACACATTAAAGGCGAGGAATCAGCGCTAGAACAAGCGCTGCGTCCAAAGACTCTTAAAGATTTTATTGGTCAGCATCGTGTGCGCGAGCAGATAGATGTTCTACTTACTGCAGCTCGCCATAGAAATAGCCCAGCTGATCACATCTTGCTCTCTGGTCCTCCGGGATTAGGTAAAACTACTTTGGCGTTGATTTTGGCTAGTGAAATGCAAGCACCTATTCGCATCACAAGTGGACCAGCAATTACACACGCGGGGGATTTAGCAGCGATTCTCTCTTCTTTAGTCGAGGGCGAAATTCTTTTTCTAGATGAGATTCATCGTCTTCCTCGTCCAGCAGAGGAGCTTCTCTATTTAGCGATGGAGGATTTTCGTGTTGATGTTGTTGTGGGCAAGGGCCCTGGAGCAACTGCGATTCCTTTACAGCTTCCACATTTTACTTTAGTAGGTGCAACTACTCGAGCAGGTCTATTGCCTGGACCTTTGCGTGATCGTTTTGGTTTCACTGCTCATCTTGATTTTTATGAAGACTCAGAGTTAGCCCAAGTTATTTCTAGAAGTGCGCAATTACTTGAGATAGATATTCATGCTGATGCGATTACAGAGATTTCTGGCAGATCTCGTGGCACGCCACGTATTGCCAATCGCTTGCTTCGCCGCGTGCGCGATTACGCACAAGTCAATGCCAGCAAATCCATCTCACTCAAAGATGCCCGCGCAGCACTTGAGATGTATGAGGTAGATGAGATGGGATTAGATCGACTCGATCGTGGCGTATTGGTGGCCTTAGTAGAGCGCTTCAACGGCGGACCTGTGGGACTTTCCACCTTGGCTATTGCCGTTGGTGAAGAGGTAGAAACTGTTGAATCTGTTGCGGAGCCGTTCTTAGTTCGAAACGGGCTTATGGCCAGAACTCCGCGTGGAAGAGTTGCAACTGCTGCTGGTTTTGCCCACATAGGACGAACACCACCTGCTGGCGTCGCCTCGCTTTTCGACACACCAGCAGTTGACGCCTAGACTCTGCACCTATGTCTACATCAACGAAACCAATAAAGACCAGCTCACGACCTGGGCGAACTTTGGCAATTTTAGGCTTAATCCTCGTATCGATGGTGAGCCTAGTTTTCCTTCAAGATTCCAAGAGTCTGCAGTTAGGTCTAGATCTACGTGGCGGAACATCAGTCACTCTGCAACCTCGAATTGCTCCGGGTGAAGAGGGTGGTGTCACTAGCGAGGCAATCGATCAGGCGGTTTCAATTATTCGCCAACGTGTTGACTCACTTGGTGTTGTTGAATCAGAGGTAACTGCCCAGGGAAGTGGCACGAGTCGCCAAATTGTTATCTCGGTACCAGGAGATACTGGTCGACGAGTTGTTGATTTAGTTGGTCAGACTGCAGAACTTCGCTTTCGTCAGGTACTTGCATCTGGTCCAGGACTTCCAGCAACTGCCGATGCGACAGCTACACCTGCAGCAGGTGTGAGTGCAGAAGTAAATGCAAAGTTTGCATCACTTGATTGCTCTAAGCCCGAGAACCGTCAGGGGACTGGCGCAGATGATGCAACCGCAGTTTTGGTGGCATGTGATCGCGCAGGAGGAGCAAAATATATTTTGGGACCTGCAGAGGTTCTAGGGCGTCAGGTTTCAAAAGCCTCAGCGGGATTAGATACTCAAGCAGGCAGTGCATGGTTTGTGAGTCTTACATTTGATAACGAGGGAACCGCTGCTTTCGGTGCGCTGACAGCAAGAGTTACATCGCTACCGGAACCTACAAACCAGGTTGCAATTGTCCTCGACGGTTTAGTTGTTTCAGCTCCAAGAATTAATGAAGCAATTCCATCTGGAAACGCTCAAATAACTGGAAACTTCACACAACTTGAAGCACAAGATCTTGCAAATGTTTTGAAATACGGTGCTCTTCCACTTGCATTTGATCGCGGAGAAGTTCAGCAAGTTTCCCCAACACTGGGAGCTGATCAACTTAATGCTGGTTTATTGGCAGCAGGGTTAGGTATGTTGCTGGTAGTTATTTTCACTCTCTTGTATTACCGGGCATTAGGACTTGTGACTGTGGGTTCATTGGCTGTTGCGGCAATAATGCTGTACACACTGATCCTGCTCATGGGTCAATGGATTGGTTTCACTCTTACATTGGCTGGAATCGCTGGTGCGATTACCGCTATTGGTGTAACAGCAGACTCATTCATTGTTTACTTTGAACGCGTAAAAGATGAGATGCGAGAAGGAAGATCATTGCGAACTGCCGCCGAGACTGGCTGGGTTCGCGCGCGTCACACAATTTTGGTCGCTGACTTTGTCTCCTTAATTGCTGCCGTACTTCTTTATATCTTCTCAGTTGGTGGCGTTCGAGGCTTCGCTTTCACACTGGGACTTACAACAATCATCGACTTAATCATCATTTTCCTCTTCACCAAGCCAGCACTTGTCTTAATTTCTCGAAGCAAGTTCTTCAACTCAGGTCATCCTCTCTCAGGTTTCTCACCTAAGAGTCTGGGTCTAGTCATTGCGAAGGAGGCATAAAGTGTCAAAGTTCTCAGGTTTAGGTGGACGTCTCTATCGTGGCGAGACATCAGTAAATTTCATCGGTCGTCGCCGTCGTTGGTACGCCGTTTCTGGATTCTTTGTTCTCTTGTCAATTGGCGCTCTTGCGGTTCAAGGCCTACAACTAGGAATTGAATTCAAAGGCGGCTCTTCTTTTACGGTTAACACTGCTAACCCTTCAGTTTCTCTAGCAAGAGAAGCGGTAGCAGATGCTGGCGTTGACACTGAAGCAATTGTTCAACTTCTGGGAGATGACAAAGTCCGTGTACAAACGAAAGCTCTGGATCCTGCGCAAAATAATGCGATTCAGGATGCTTTAGCAGCTAAGTTTTCAGTAACTCTCGGATCAATTGATACTCAAATTATTGGTCCTTCATGGGGTAAAGAAATCACTCGTAAAGCTCTCTATGGACTCTTCGGGTTCTTGATAGTTGTAATGATTTATCTTGCAATGGCACTTGAGCCAAAGATGGCGATTTCTGCAATCGTTGCTGTGGTTCATGACGTTTTCATTACAGTGGGCATTTACGCTCTAGTTGGATTTGATGTGACGCCAGCTACCATTATTGGGTTCTTAACCATTTTAGGTTATTCCCTCTATGACACCGTGGTGGTCTTCGATAGGGTTCGAGATAACACGAAATCCATTTCATCGTTATCGACGAAGACTTACTCACAAGCGGTTAATCTTGCCGTCAATCAGACAATTGTTCGTTCAGCAAATACATCTATCGTTGCAATCTTGCCAGTGGCAGCGATCTTGTTCGTGGGTGCAGGATTACTTGGTGCGGGAACGCTCAAGGACCTATCGCTTTCATTGTTTATTGGTTTGATTGTAGGAACGTACTCATCAATCTTCATCGCCCCAGCGGTTTTGGCTCAACTTCGCGAGAAGGAGCCAGCTATGCAGGCGCTTGCAAAGCGAGTTAATAGTCGCACTGCGCCAATGGGTGTTGCTACACCAGCACCTGCGGTGACAGAAGAGCGCCGTGGACCACGCAATCAACCAAAGCGTAAACATCGCAAATAGCGGTACCTAAATGGATACTTTGATTGCACCAGTTATAAGTGCGCTCAAAGAGCACCATGCAACGAATAACTTTGCAGATGTTGAACGTGCTTTTGTTGTTGCCGAAAAGGCCCATGATGGTCAGCTTCGAAAATCTGGTGATGCTTACATAACTCACCCAGTTGCCGTTGCCAATATCTTGGCCGAACTTGGACTGACCTCCGAAGCAATCATCGCTGCACTTCTGCATGACACAGTTGAAGACACTGCTTATTCACTCAAAGAACTTCGTCATGATTTTGGCGATGAGATCGCTGGATTAGTTGATGGTGTGACAAAGCTAGACAAGCTCACTTATGGGCCAACTGCTGAGGCTGAGACTGTGCGCAAGATGGTTGTCGCAATGTCTAGAGATATTCGTGTGTTGGTTATCAAGCTCGCTGATCGATTACACAACGCTCGCACATGGAAATACGTTTCCCCTGAAAGCGCCCAACGTAAGGCACGTGAGACTCTAGATATCTACGCACCGCTTGCACACCGCTTAGGAATGAATGCGATCAAGTGGGAGCTAGAAGATCTTTCATTTGAAGTACTAGAGCCTAAGAAGTTTGAAGAGATTTCTCGTCTTGTTGCAGATCGCTCACCCTCACGCGATAAGTTAACCCATGATGTGATTGAGATTGTTACTCAAGATTTAGGCGCCGATGGAATCAAGGCAACTGTCACAGGACGCCAGAAGCATTTCTTCTCCGTCTATCAAAAGATGGTCGTTCGTGGACGTGATTTCAACGATATCTATGACCTTGTTGGTATCCGTGTTCTAGTTGAAGATGTCCGTGATTGCTACGCAGTTTTAGGTGCGATCCACGCCAGATGGAGTCCTGTTCCAGGTCGTTTTAAAGATTACATCGCTATGCCTAAGTTCAACTTGTATCAATCACTACACACAACGGTGATTGGACCAACTGGCAAAGCAATTGAAATTCAGATCCGAACTTTTGATATGCACTCACGTGCCGAGTTCGGTATCGCGGCACATTGGAAATATAAGCAGGGTCATGAGAACAATGAGACTTCACCTGAAATGCTGTGGCTGCGCCAACTACACGAGTGGCAGAAGGAGACAGAGGATCCTTCAGAGTTCCTCGAAGCTCTGCGCTTTGATTTAGGAACACCAGAGGTTTTCGTTTTCACACCTAAGGGCAGTGTTGTTGCCTTACCTGGGGGATCTACTCCTGTGGACTTTGCTTTCTCTGTTCACACTGATGTGGGTTTTAGATGTGCAGGAGCGAAGGTGAATGGTCGCCTTGTTCCACTGGAGTCACGCCTTAGCAATGGTGATGTAGTTGAGATTGTTACCAATAAAGGTGAACACGCAGGCCCAAGTCGTGATTGGCTCAACTTTGTTAAGAGTCCACGTGCTCGCTCCAAGATTAAAGGTTGGTTTAGCAAGGAACGACGCGAAGAAGCAATAGATGCTGGCCGTGAATCTATAGCTCGCCAAATGCGAAAAGCAGGCTTACCTTTGCAAAAGATTTTCGCAGGCCATTCACTTCTAGAGCTAGCCCATGAGCTTCGCTATCCAGATATCGATGCGCTGTATTCAGCAGTCGGCGATGGACATATATCCGCTGCTTCGGTCATCGACAAACTTGTTATCTCCATGGGCGCAGAAGATTCTCACCCCGAACCAACTATGGATACTTTCACTCCACGGGCCCCAACGGCAAGACGCTCTAGTAATGCAATTGATGTTGAAGGTGCCGATGATGTCTTAGTGAAGTTGGCACGCTGCTGCACTCCAGTTCCAGGTGATGGGATTATCGGTTTTATCACTAAGGGCAGTGGCGTCTCTATTCATAGAACTGACTGCGTGAATGCAGATGATTTGGTTAGTAACCAAGCCGATCGCATTGTTAAAGTGTCTTGGCGCTTAGGTGCGGCAAGTGTTTTCTTGGTCAACATCCAAATCGAAGCTTTGGATCGTGCTTCACTTTTGGCAGATGTGACACGAACACTCTCAGATCAGCAGGTCAATATTCTTAGCGCTGCGGTGAGTACGTCTAAAGATCGCACAGCAATCTCACGCTTTACATTTGAAATGGCAGATGCAACGCATCTAGATGCAGTGCTTGCAGCGGTCAGACATGTTGAAGGTGTTTACGACGTTTATCGCACTACCAACAATTAGCTAAATTCAGCTAAGCCTTTTTGAGCCTCTTCTAACCAGACCTTACGAGCGGCGGCAGATTCACGGGCTTCAGATGCTTTCTTTGCATTTCCAGCAGCCTCTGATTTAGCAGCAACTTTTTCGTAGTTTTCGATTGACTCAGTGAGTTGCTTAACAACTTCGGCAGCGCGAGCCTTTGCCGCAGGATCTGTTTTGCGCCAGATTTCAGCTTCGGCTTCTTTGATAACGCTCTCAACTGCATGAACACGAGCATCAAGGGAAGCGCGCTTATCGCGATGAGTCATACCAATCTTGCTCCATGAGTTCATTAGCTCGCGCAGAGCCTTCTTGGCTTGATCCAAATTAGTAATAGGCAGTAATGCTTCGATCTGCACAACTAGCTCTTCACGCTTAATCAGATTCGTGGCCATTGTGGTGTCGCGCTTTTCTAAATCAGCGTTCTTTGCTGCAAAGAATTGATCTTGAGCGGCCTTAAATCGCGCCCACATCTTCGCATCATCACTTGGCTTGCCACGTCCAGCAGCTTTCCATGCATCCATAAGGGCTTTGAAACGCTTTGCAGTTGGAACCCACTCAGTTGAAGTTGCTAACTTCTCTGCCTCTTCAATGATCGCCTTCTTGGCATCCACTACAACTTTTTGGACAGATTCAAGAGCGGCAAAGTGTGTGCGGCGGCGCTTATCAAACTTGTTACGAGATGATGAGAAACGCTTCCATAGATCAGCATCTGCTTTTTTATCTAAACGAGGTGCTGATTTCCATTCATCGAGCAGAACCTTGAGGCGATCTCCAGTAACTTTCCAGCTCTCTGAAAGGGCAAGGCTTTCAGCCTCTGCAACAATTTTTTCCTTTTCAACAAGAATTTGTTCCCGTCGAGCAGACTTAGCTGCATTCTCTGCCGCCTTCTTGGCCTCATAGGCCTCGCGGTGTCCTTCAATGAGCGGTTCAATCTGTTCAACTGATGCAGATAGAGCATCTAGATCACCAACACCATTTAATTCCTTGACTTGTTCGCGCAGTTTCTTGACTGCTACATATGCATCTGATGGGACTAGTGCGCCACTTTTGATACGGGCTGCAAGGAGTGCTACTTCTGCTGCAAGGAGTTCAAATTTGCGAACGAAGTAAGCCAGAGCTTCTTCTGCAGTCTTACCAGGATACGAACCAACTGCTTTTTCACCAGAGGAGGTGCGAACAAAGACTGTTCCATCTTCGGCCACTCGGCCAAAGGCTGAAGGATCTCCGATTAGTGCTGATGCTGCACTTGCTTGTGGTGTTGGATTGAATTCGCTCATGGTGTGTTCCCTTTCAGCGCGTTGTTCTGATGTAGAACGTCGCTATCAGTGTGCGTGCTCACTCAAGGCGCACCTTGGATGAGCGTGAATCGTGCGGAGGTAAAAGGTACCCTGTCTAGGTGTGTGAGCGTCAATCGCTCCTATTTTGAGCGTAGGCGAAAGGGTGAAATCCATGCTGGTCGACTCTTTTGCCGCCCCTATGTATGCCACCAACTGCTGGATCATCGCTGCCAAGGCAGGCAGTGAATGCGTTGTCATTGATCCAGGTATGCCTGATGTTTCTCAGATGCTGGAAGAGATTCTAAAGAAGCATTCGCTTAAGCCTGTTGCAGTGATTGCAACTCATGGACATCTTGACCATACCTTCTCTATTCAACCTATTGCCGATGGATATTCCATCCCTACCTATATTCATTCACTTGATCGAATGGCATTGACCCATCCCGAGCGCTATGTGAGCCCAGAATTTGCAGCGACATTATCGGCTATGGACTTTGTCGAACCTGCCGATGTAAGAGAATTGCGCAATGAAGAAGTTGTGGAGATTGTGGGCATGAAGTTCAAAGCTATCCACGCACCTGGTCACACAGCAGGCTCTTTAGTCTTTGTAGTTGACGATGAATTATTAGTCAGCGGCGATGTTCTCTTTGCTGGTTCGATAGGTCGCACTGATCTACCCGGTGGATCGGCTGAAGCTATGGAGACTACTTTGCGTAAAAAGATTATGCCGTTGGGCGATCATTTACGAGTGCTGCCTGGCCATTATGCAGAGACCACTATGGCCGCTGAGAAAAAGAGCAATCCATATTTAACTGCCCTGAAAGGTCGTTACTAATGGCTGGGCAGAAAATTCAAGCTCCTAAAGGTGTCAGCGAATATGTTCCGCCGCGCTCTGCCGCATTTGAATTTGTTCGCGAATGCTTAATTGAGCCAGCACGCAAAGCGGGGTATCAATTAATCGAACTACCAGTCTTTGAAGATACGGAACTCTTCACACGTGGTGTTGGTGAATCAACGGATGTTGTCTCAAAAGAGATGTACACATTTCAAGATCGTGGAGATCGCTCCATTACATTGCGCCCAGAAGGTACTGCCGGTGTGATGCGCGCGGTTATCGAACATGGATTAGATCGCGGGCAACTGCCAGCAAAACTTTGGTATTCGGGTCAGTTCTTTCGTGCCGAACGTCCACAAGCCGGTCGCTATCGCCAGTTCTATCAAGTGGGTATTGAAGCTATCGGATTAGATGATGCAGCAATTGATGCTGAGGTAATAGCTATTGCAGATGCTGGATTTAGAGCTATTGGCTTGAGCAAATATCGTTTAGAGATAACTAGTTTGGGTGATGCCGCTTCTCGTGCAGCTCATCGTATTGATCTAGTGAAATTCATTGCAGGAATGAATTTGGATGAGGCAACAACTGCTCGCGCAGCAATTAATCCATTACGTCTTTTTGATGATAAACGTCCTGAAATCAAGGATGCAATGGCAAAAGCCCCATTGCTTGTTGATTATTTAAGTGAAGGTTCCCGAGCACATTTTGAGCAAGTGAAAAAGTATCTTGATGCATTAGGTATTTCTTACACGCTCAATCCACGCATGGTTCGTGGTCTGGATTACTACACCGGAACTACTTTTGAATTCGTCCATGAACTTCTAGGTGCTCAATCTGGAATTGGTGGGGGAGGCCGCTATGACGGCCTTATGGCAGAACTTGGTGGACAATCACTATCTGGAATTGGCTTCGGATTAGGTGTTGATAGAGCGCTACTTGCTGCAGAGGCCGAAGGCGTGATTAATGAGAATGCTTTTGTATCAGATCTATTCATCATTCCACTGGGCGATGTCGCAAAAGAGATGGCGATGAAGATCGCTAGTGAACTGCGATCAGCGGGAAAGAGCATTGAGATTGCTTTTGGAGATCGGGCCCTCAAGGGTGCGATGAAAGGCGCGGACAAGAGTGGTGCGCGCTATGTCATCGTTTTGGGGGAATCAGAGATTTCCAGCGCGACTGTGGAGCTAAAAGAGATGAAAACTGGTACCACTTCATCAGTTAAGATTGCCTCATTAATCAACGCAATTTAGTTATAGGGATGTAGAACGCAACCATGTTAAGAACTCACGATGCAGGCTCTTTGCGCAAATCCCATGCCGGAACCACCGTCACATTGGCTGGTTGGGTTTCACGCCGCCGTGATCATGGTGGGGTTGCCTTCATTGATCTTCGTGATGCATCTGGTTCAGTTCAGGTAGTTATCCGTGATGAAAAGATGGCGGGATCACTTCGCGCCGAGTGGTGCCTCATGATTACTGGTGAAGTTTTAGCTAGACCTGCTGGAAATGAAAATACAAATATTCCAACTGGTGAAATCGAAATTATGGGTGACACCGTTGTTGTTCTGAGTGAATCAGCGCCTTTGCCATTTCCAGTTGATTCGGGAAATGATTCAGATATCAGCGAAGAAGTGCGCCTGAAGTATCGTTATTTAGATTTGCGACGCGAGAAGCCAGCGGCAAATATGCGTTTGCGTTCAAAGGTAACTTCAGTAATTCGTCGCGTGATGGAAGATGAAGCTTTTCTTGAGATTGAAACGCCGTATTTAACGCGTTCAACACCAGAAGGTGCTCGTGACTTCTTGGTTCCAGTGCGTCTGCAGCCAGGTAGTTGGTATGCATTGCCTCAATCACCCCAGCTCTTTAAGCAGCTGTTGATGGTGGCTGGAATGGAAAAGTATTACCAAATCGCACGTTGTTTTCGCGATGAAGACTTCAGAGCAGATCGCCAACCAGAGTTCACACAGCTCGATATCGAAATGTCATTTATTGATCAAGAGGACATTTTGGCTGTTGCAGAGAAGATTGTCGCAAAGATTTGGAAAGAAGCAGTTGGCTACACAATTCCACTTCCACTACAACGTATGACATATGCCGATGCAATGACTCGATATGGATCAGATAAGCCAGATCTTCGTTTTGGATATGAATTAACTGAGCAGACGCAATATTTTGCACAAACAACTTTTAGAGTTTTCCAAGCTCCATATATTGGAAGCGTTGTTATGCCTGGGGGAGCAACTTCACCAAGACGCGAACTAGATGCCTGGCAAGACTGGGCAAAAGCACGCGGTGCTAAGGGCCTTGCCTACATCTTGGTAAATGAAGATGGAACGTTGGGTGGACCAGTTGCCAAGAATCTTTCAGAGCAAGAATCTGCTGGAATTGCAGCAGCAGCTGGCGCAAAAGCAGGAGATGCAATCTTCTTTGCAGCAGGCGAGCGAAGTGCGTCACTGAGTTTGCTCGGTGCCGTTCGTTTAGAAATTGGTAAGCGTTGCAATTTGATTCCTGCAGATAAGTGGGAGTTCTTATGGGTAGTTGATGCACCGATGTTTGAACCAACTGATAACGGCGGTTGGACAGCCGTGCACCATCCATTTACTGGACCAAAGCCAGAGTTTGCAAAGACTTTCGCAAAGGATCCTGCATCAGCCCTTGCTTATGCATATGACATTGTTTTGAATGGAACTGAACTCGGCGGTGGATCAATTCGTATCCATGATCGACAAATTCAGAAAGATGTTTTCAGCGTTATTGGATTAAGTGATGAAGAAGCTCAAAGTAAATTTGGTTTCCTACTAGAAGCCTTTAACTATGGACCACCTCCACACGGCGGAATTGCTCTGGGTCTTGATCGCGTGTGTGCTTTGCTCACTGGATCAGATTCAATCCGTGAAGTTATAGCTTTCCCTAAGACTGCAAGCGGTGGAGACCCATTAACGGGTGCTCCAACTC
>JBEATO010000121.1:0-2864 GCA_041161945.1 Actinomycetota bacterium | reverse complement strand
AACCTTCTTCTACAAGTAGCTTCTGACGACGAGTGATTGGGTAAGCAACCTCTTCGCCTCCATCATCTGGAGTAACAACGATCTTCTTGCCCTTTGCATCTTCGCGGAATGAAACAACACCAGCTGTTTCTGCGATTGGTGCAACACCCTTAGGTGTACGTGCTTCGAAGAGCTCGACGATACGTGGAAGACCGTGAGTGATGTCATCACCAGCAACGCCACCAGTGTGGAAGGTACGCATTGTTAGCTGTGTACCAGGCTCACCGATTGACTGTGCTGCAATGATTCCAACTGCTTCACCAACTGCAACACGTTGTCCTGCTGCAAGTGAGCGACCGTAGCAAGCTGCGCACTGTCCGACCTTGCTATCGCAAGTAAGAACTGAGCGAATCTTTACTTCATCTACTCCAGCTGCAACGAGTTCATCAATGTTGCGATCTCCAAGATCTGTGCCAGCAGGCAGGATGACCTTGCCATCAACTTCAACATCATCGGCCAACGTGCGACCAAATACTGAAGTTTCAACGTGATCAAACTTAACTAGGCCGCCAGATTCTTGACGAACACCAATCTGTAGAACAAGACCGCGATCAGTACCGCAATCTTCTTCACGGATGATGACATCCTGAGCAACGTCGCAAAGACGACGAGTGAGGTAACCAGAGTCAGCGGTACGAAGCGCTGTATCTGCAAGACCCTTACGTGCACCGTGAGTAGAAATGAAGTACTCAAGTACAGAAAGACCTTCACGGAAGTTAGATTTAATTGGGCGAGGAATAATTTCACCCTTTGGATTTGCTACGAGTCCGCGCATACCTGCAATCTGACGGATCTGCATCATATTTCCACGAGCACCAGAGAAGACCATCATCCAAACTGGGTTAACGCGAGGGAAGTTTTCTTCCATCTCTTTACCCACTTCAGCTGTTGCCTTAGTCCAGATCTCGATCAATTCCTGACGACGCTCGTCATCAGTGATGAGTCCCTTTTCATATTGAGATTGAACCTTGTCAGCCTGTGTTTCATAGCTCTCAAGGATCTCCTTCTTGCGTGGAGGTGTAACAACATCTTCAATACCAATAGTTGCTCCTGCGCGAGTTGCCCAGTGGAAGCCAAGTGCCTTCAACGCATCAAGCGTTTGTGCAACAACAACCTTTGGATAGAACTCAGCAAGACGATCAACAATGCCACCAAGTTGCTTCTTAGTTACATCGATGTCTACATATGGGAAATCAGCTGGAAGTGCTTCGTTAAACAATGCACGACCAATTGTTGTTTCAATAGTTTCACTTGAACTATCAAGACGAATCTTGATCTTTGCCTGCAATGAAACTGAATGTTGATCATGAGCCATGATTGCTTCTGCAATCGAGCTAAATGCACGACCTTCTCCTAATTCACCATCGCGAACCATGGTCAAGTAATAAAGACCAAGAACCATGTCCTGTGTTGGTGAAGTAATTGGGCGACCGTTAGCAGGTGACAAGATGTTATTTGAAGACAACATCAAGATACGTGCTTCAGCCTGTGCTTCAGCAGATAGCGGTAAGTGAACTGCCATCTGGTCACCGTCGAAGTCAGCGTTGAAAGCTGTACAAACGAGTGGGTGAATCTGAATTGCCTTACCTTCTACCAACTGTGGTTCGAAAGCTTGGATACCCAAACGGTGAAGGGTAGGTGCGCGGTTGAGTAGTACTGGATGCTCTGCAATAACTTCTTCAAGAACATCCCACACAACTGGACGAGCACGTTCAACCATGCGCTTTGCAGATTTAATGTTCTGCGCGTGGTTAAGGTCAACTAGTCGCTTCATTACAAATGGTTTGAAGAGTTCAAGTGCCATCTGCTTTGGAAGACCGCACTGGTGCAGCTTCAACTGTGGACCAACAACAATTACTGAACGACCTGAATAGTCAACGCGCTTTCCGAGCAAGTTCTGACGGAAACGTCCCTGCTTACCCTTAAGCATGTCTGAAAGTGACTTCAGCGCACGGTTACCTGGGCCAGTTACTGGACGACCACGGCGACCGTTATCGAACAACGCATCTACAGCTTCCTGCAACATACGCTTTTCGTTGTTGACGATAATTTCTGGAGCTCCGAGATCAGCAAGACGCTTCAAACGATTGTTACGGTTGATAACGCGGCGATAGAGATCGTTGAGATCTGATGTCGCAAAGCGTCCACCATCGAGCTGAACCATTGGGCGCAGATCAGGTGGGATAACCGGTACGCAATCGAGAACCATTGATGCTGGGTGGTTGCTCGTTGTCATGAATGCATTGACGACCTTGAGGCGCTTGATAGCACGAGTCTTCTTTGCACCCTTTCCATTTTCTGAAAGGTCGGTGAGCATTGCATGTTCAGTTTCGAGATCGAAAGTTTCGAGGCGACGCTTGATTGCAGCAGCGCCCATATCTCCCTTGAAGTACATGCCGTAGCGGTCACGCATTTCGCGGTAAAGGTTCTCGTCACCCTCGAGGTCTTGGACCTTGAGGTTCTTAAAGCGTGACCAGACATCTTCGAGACGTGTGAGTTCGCGCTCTGAACGTTCGCGGATTGACTTGAGCTCGCGCTCTGCAGATTCGCGGACCTTGCGCTTCACATCTGACTTTGCATCATCAGCTTCGAGTTCAGCAATATCTGCCTCGAGCTTCTTGGTGCGTGTATCGAGATCAACATCGCGCTTTGTCTCGATCTTCTTGCGATCGTTTGCGAGCTTCTTCTCGAGCTGTGGCATATCTTCTTCCCGAGCTTCAGCATCAACTTCTGTGATCATGTAAGCAGCGAAGTAAATAACCTTCTCGAGGTCCTTTGGAGCAAGGTCAAGTAGGTAGCCAAGGCGTGATGGAACACCCTTGAAG
>JBEATO010000111.1:0-18146 GCA_041161945.1 Actinomycetota bacterium | reverse complement strand
GGTCGTGCTCGTTTGGCTGAGAAATATCCACAGATTCCAGTTCATTCGCTGGTAGTTTCTTAACAATGCGCATTACTCAGATTCAGGGCCTTCGCGCGCTTGCAGCGATTTTAGTAACTATATTTCACGCTCGTCTTATGCCTGGTGGGTTTATCGGCGTAGACATCTTCTATGTCATCTCAGGCTATTTAATCACTGGTCTCATTCTCAGAGAGATAGAGAAGACCGGAACTCTTGATCTGAGAAGCTTCTACCAGCGTCGTATCAAGCGTCTTCTACCAACATCAGTGTTCGTGCTATTTGTAACAGCAATCTTTGCCTGGATTCTCTTTCCCCCAATTACCCGAGATGCCCTAGGCAGAGATCTATTTGCCGCTGCCACTTACATCTCTAACTACCTCTTTGCCTGGTGGCAAAATGATTATCAAAACTTGAATGCAACACCATCACCATTTATTCACTATTGGTCACTGGCCGTTGAAGAGCAGTTCTATCTCGTATGGCCACTTTTTATTCTTTTTCTAGCGCGTTATGGCAAGAGAATGATCTTCGCTGGTATCGCAATTACAACCGTAGCTTCCCTTCTTTTCTCCATCTATCTCACACAAGTTGCACCCATCTGGGCCTTCTACTCACTGCCGACGCGAGCATGGGAGTTAGGTTTTGGTGCGCTCCTTCTTTTCATCCCAGAGACAAAAAAGAAGATACGAATCCTTCCGTGGCTAGGTTTCTTTGGAATTGCTTTCGCATCTCTTAATTTCAATGAGAACACCGCCTTCCCAGGCAAGAACGCGTTGATTCCAGTCATAGCTACAGTTTTACTGATTGCTTCTATCAAGTATTGGCCCCCACTCTTTAATGATCTCTCTAATTCCCGCTTGAGTCAGTGGTTGGGTGCAATTTCATATCCTCTCTACCTGTGGCATTGGCCTGCACTCGTGTTGCCTAGCAGCGCTCTTGGTAGGACTTTGCGTTTGCATGAACGCTTTCTATGCATATTGCTCACAATCATTCTTGCTCACTACACGAGTAAGTATGTTGAAGAGCCTTTAAGACATAAGAAACTATCTTCAAGAACTGTTTACAAAGGTGCCTCAATAACAACTGCGATCTCACTTGTAGCAGGAGTGTTAATCGCATTTACCTCTTCCTCCATCATCACAACCAAAGGCGAGCCGTCCTATCAATTTGATTTAGTGAAAGTTATGGCAAAACCAGCTGTCTATGGTGATGGTTGCCATGTTAATTACGGTGAGACCAAATCTGGTTATTGCACCTACGGGGATAAGGAATCCTCACAAACCATTGTTCTTTACGGAGATTCTCATGCTGCCCAATGGTTTCCTACCCTTGAAAAACTAGCTAATGAGCGCGGCTTTAAACTCATCTCCTTAACGAAATCTGCATGCCCTGCGGTAGAGGCACAGCGACGAAATCAAGGCGCTTTTAGACAAGCGGACTGTTCACAGTGGCGTAAAAACTCTATCGAGAGAATTGCGGAAATTAAACCCATGGCAGTGATTACTGGAAACTTCCACTATTACACTCCAGAGAACGAGAGAGTCAGTCGCGCTACGTGGTGGAGCGATGGACAGCGAAAACTGCTTAAAGATTTAAGGGGCACAACTAAGAATCTGATTTATCTCAGTGATACTCCCCGACCGCTGCGCGATATTCCAAACTGTTTAGCCTCTCGCAGTTCCAGCGCTTGTGACTCTTCAGAAAGATCTCGTGTGTCAGTTGTTTCTGGCTTCAAAGTAATTAACCCGACCCCGTGGTTGTGTACCTCATACTGCCCAGCAATCGTTGATGGAAGCGTTGCCTATCGCGACGCATCTCACATATCGGTAGAAATGTCTCTGAAATTGCTTCCCAAATTAGAACAAGCCTTAATTGCTAAGGGGCTCTTTGCCTAACTCTGTGGCAAGATGCATTCCATGGCCGAGCTGATCTACTACTGCGGGACGATGGATAGTGGAAAATCCACCCTTGCCCTGCAGACCGCACATAATCATCAAAGTCGCGGGCGAACTGGTCTTATTTTCACTAACAAAGATCGAGCTGGAAGCGGAATCATCTCTTCACGTTTAGGTCTCTCTAGTCCAGCAATTGAAGTTATTCCTGAGTTAGACATTCATAAGTTTGTGGTCGATGCACTCTCTGCCGGAGATCGTATTGATTACATCATCTGTGATGAAGCACAGTTCTATGAACCAAAGCAGATTGAGCAACTAGCTCGTATCGTTGATGGTCTCGGTATCGATGTTTATGCTTTTGGAATATTGAGTGACTTTCGCACGATGCTCTTTCCGGGTTCAGCGCGCTTGGTTGAGTTATCCGATCGCGTTAACACCTTGCAGGTAGAGGCGTTGTGTTGGTGCGGATCACGTGCCACTCACAATGCTCGAACTGTTGGCGGAACTATGGTTATTGAGGGCGAACAGGTTGTTGTTGGAGATGTATCACCTGGCAGTGAAGTTGGATATGAAGTTCTTTGTCGTAGACACCATATGCGCCAAGTTACAGCGCGCGCTTCTCGCGCAGGTCATGTATCTTCGCAACCTCTACCGTTCAACCAATAATCTTTTCAAGGAGCAACGATGAAGGCACGTGGTTTAGCAGCTCTAACAGCTAAGGCAGAACTCACGTCATATGAATTTGATCGACGTGAACTTGGCGCCCACGATGTTGCTCTAGATATCGCTTACGCCGGCATATGCCACTCAGATATTCATCAAGTCCGCGAAGAGTGGGGCCCAGCCATTTTCCCTATGGTTCCAGGTCATGAAATTGCAGGAACAGTGAGTGCAATTGGAAGTTCTGTGACCAAGTTTGTTGTTGGTGATCGCATTGGCGTTGGCGTTTTTATTGATTCCTGTCGAAAGTGTGCAAGCTGTCTTGCTGGATTACAGCAGTACTGCGAAGAAGGTATGACTGGCACCTACAACACCATGGAACGTGATGGAAAGGCTGTGGCTCTTGGTGGTTATTCAAACCTTTTTGTAATCAATGAAGACTACGCAGTTCACATTCCAGATAATCTCCCATTAGATGGTGTTGCCCCGCTTCTGTGTGCAGGAATCACTTTGTATTCTCCGATTCGCAAATGGAATGTCACTGCCAATAGCAAAGTCGCTGTCATGGGTCTTGGCGGTCTTGGACATATGGGCGTTAAGTTTGCAGCGGCAATGGGAGCTGAAGTTACTGTGCTCTCCCACTCATCTTCAAAGAAAGCTGATGCATTAGCAATGGGAGCTAAGCACTTTGTTGACACCAGCGCTGCGGGTTCGCTTAAGCCTCTGACTAAGAAGTTTGATTTAGTTCTCAACACCGTCAGCGCATATTTGGATATCAATGAGTATCTCGATCTTCTCAAGCTTGATGGCACTCTCGTGGTCATTGGTCTGCCAGGAAAGCCCTATGAAGTTAACGCTGGCACATTACTCAATGGTCGCCGACGCCTCGCTGGCTCAATGATTGGTGGCATTCCTGAGATGCAGGAGATGTTGGATTTCTGTGGAAAGCATTCCATCGTAAGCGATGTTGAAATTATTGAGGCTTCTTATGCAAATACTGCTTATGAGCGCACAATCGCAAGCGATGTGAAATACCGCTTCGTTATCGATGGTTCAACGTTCTAAATAAATGAATGAACGAGCATCGCAAGTAGCGGTGCTATTGCTAAGGCTGGAAGTAAGTTACCAACAGCTACGTGCTTAATGTTCAAAAGACGCAAACCAATACCGATAAGAAGTACTCCTCCGACGATAGTCATTGCATCGACCTGGTAGCCGGCCAGAATCTCTCCTAGGCCAAGACCGGTAACTGTCCAGAATCCTTGATACAAAGCAACAGGAATTGCAGCAACTGCTACTCCCCAACCAAGGGAGGACGCAAATGCCATCGCTGCGAAGAAGTCGAGTGTGCTTTTGAGTAAAAGTTGATCAATTCCATTAGACATTCCATCGCTAATACTTCCCAAGATAGCCAGCGGGCCTATTGCAAAGAGAAGAGATGCTGTAACAAAACCCTCAACAAATGAACTCTCTTTTGATGCTTTGAACTTCTTTCGCAAACTCTCACCCAAATGCTCTAAGCGATCTTCTAAGCTAAGTGCAGAACCGATTAGTCCACCAAAAATGAGAGAGCCCAGAACAACCAATAACGGCCATCCGGTCGGCAATGAATCGATGTATCGCGATGACCAAAGAGGAATTAGCGCTGAAGCTGCGCCTAAAAGAGTTGCTAAACCCAACACATCTGTCAGTAAAGTTCTAGTCTTTGAACTCAACCTGTGTCCAACAAAAATACCTAACACTGCTCCCCCAATGATTGCAACAACATTGATGAGCGTGCCGATACCTGGAAACATTGTTGAAGAATAGCCTGCTATCCCAGATGTGGTTGCACTAGACTCCCACAATGTCCTCAAACGCATTCATGGAGTTTCTTCGCCCACACCGCACAGTTCCAGCAACACCTTGGACGGCGCAATCTAAGTGGGATCTCGGCTTCACACGAGTATTGATTCTATGGGTAGGACTTTTTATTTTCGGCCTTGGTGATGCTTTCGTGATTCAAAGCAATATCGGTAACGGACCTTGGTCAGTATTGGCTCAAGGAATTTCTAAAAATTTAGATATCACTATGGGTTGGTCCACCTTTGGCATAAGTGCGCTCGTGCTTTTAGGTTGGATCCCTCTTCGTGAAAAACCTGGATTTGGAACTATTTCCAACATAGTCATCATTGCTTTGGCTATTGAAATTGGCGTGACATACATTCCACTGCAAGAGAACTATTTCATTGGAATCCTTTACACGCTTTTAGGAATCGGCATGGTTGGAGTTGCATCAGCCCTCTACATCACATGCGGCCTAGGCCCTGGTCCAAGAGATGGTCTGATGACGGGTATCCACTTCAAGACCGGCGTTCGAGTTGGCAGAGTGCGTTTAGCTATTGAAGGCAGCGTATTGGCCCTTGGCTGGGTCCTTGGTGGCACCGTTGGGCTCGGAACACTCCTCTTTGCCCTCTTAATCGGTCAATCCATAGCCATTTCCCTAGGTGTCGTTTCAAGAGTTACGAGCAAGTAACTACTACCCTCAAAGTATTCCCTCGGCGTGCGTTGGCCGTTTTCTGCGCACGGGGTCGCAAACACCCCCGTTAACAAAATTAGAAAGGCGCTATTCATGCTGGATTCCTATTTTAAAATCTCAGAACGCGGCTCATCCATTGGACAAGAGGTTCGAGGCGGACTCGTAACCTTCTTCACAATGGCTTATATCGTTGCACTTAACCCGTTGATCCTTGCGACAACAGATGGAGCCGGTCAATTCATTGGCGGCGGTGATAGAACTAATGCCATCATCATTGTTGCTGCAGGCACCGCACTTGTGGCGGGAATTCTTACAATGCTTATGGGTGCAGTCGCTAATTTCCCTCTAGCGCTTGCTACTGGTTTGGGATTAAACACTTTCGTAGCGGTTTCGATTGCTAAAAATTCAACCTGGGAACAGGCTATGGGACTGGTGTTAATCGAGGGAATCTTGATTCTCATACTAGTTCTCACTGGTTTTCGCATTGCAGTCTTCAAGGCGATACCAACATCTCTTAAAGTTGCAATCTCTGTAGGTATTGGCCTCTTCATCGCATTAATCGGTCTGGTTGATGCCGGCTTCGTGCGTAGAACTCCGAATGTTGTCTGGGGTAGCACAAATTCGAAGCCATCAGCCGTTCCTCTTGAACTCGGTGATGGTGGTCAACTCGTCGGATGGCCAATCGTAGTCTTCGGTTTCGGCCTCTTCCTCACAATAATTCTCATGGTAAAGAAGATCAAAGGTTCGATTCTCATTGGAATCGTAACGTCAACACTTCTAGCCATCTTGGTTGAGGCGCAATTCAAAGTTGGAAACAGCTTCATGAGCCCAACTGAATCTAACTCTCGCGGATGGGCATTGAATAATCCAACCTTGCCTAAAGATGCCAGCGGTAATCTCAATCTCACCGATTCGCCACGATTCGACACTCTCGGTCTTGGTTTTAACGATATTTTTGGAGCTTTCACTAATCCAAAAACTGGTTTTCTAGCTGCGTTACTACTTGTCTTTACATTGCTTCTAGCCGATTTCTTCGACACGATGGGAACGATGACCGCTATTGGTAACCAAGCTGGACTTGTTGATCGGGACGGCAATGTTGAAGGCGCAAATAAGATCCTCATCGTGGATTCTATTGCTGCAGCTGCCGGAGGTGCCGCTGGTGTTTCTTCAAACACAAGCTATATCGAGTCAGCAACCGGTGTAGGTGAAGGTGCACGCACTGGTCTTGCATCAATCGTTACTGGAATCGCATTCCTACTCACAACATTCCTAGCACCACTTGTTGCAATCATTCCTTACGAGGCTGCTACCCCAGCACTTCTTGTGGTTGGATTCTTAATGATGAGTCAGGTTAAGAACATCGATTGGGATGATCTTGGAATTGGCATCCCGGCATTCTTGACAATCATCTTGATGCCATTTTCCTACAACATCTCAGTGGGAATTGGTGCCGGATTTGTAACTCACGTCGTAATCCGTGCAGTACAGGGACGAGGCAAAGAGGTGCACCCACTGCTCCTACTTGTTTCAGGTCTCTTCATGGTTTATTTCCTATCCTCACCAATTAACTCTTGGATTGGCTAAACCTGCACTAAGTTCGTAGCTAAGGCCCCGTGGAGAAATCTGCGGGGCCTTAGTATTTCTACCAGTTGATTTCGCTTTTGCCCTCTGCACGCAACATTGCATTAGTTTTTGAAAATGGAGACGAACCAAAGAAACCCCTATATGCCGATAACGGACTTGGATGGGGCGAAGTGATTGAACGTTGCGGGTCGAAATATTGAGCGAACTTTTGCGCCTTAGATCCCCAAAAAATTCCAATAGCTCCAGATTTTCCAACTACTTGTGCCGTGGCTTGTGTGAACTCCTGCCACCCAAAATCTTCATGGGCAAGTGATTGCTTAGGCTTGGTGGTGAGAATCTGATTGAGAAGGAAAACCCCTTGATCAGCCCAACGGTGCAAATCTCCGTTGCTGGCAGCTTTCACACCACAATCACTCTCTAACTCCTTGAAAATATTTTTCAAGGAAGCAGGTAAGGGTTGAGTACTTGATGAAACAGAGAAAGCTAAGCCATGGGCATAGCCCGGCGTCGGGTATGGATCTTGACCAAAGATTGCGACTTTAATTTGACCCGGTGGTAGTTGATAGGCCGCAAAAATATCCGCATAAGCGGGAGCAACATCATTTTTTTCGATGAGTGAATCAATCGTGGTTACAAGGCCGCGATACTCGGCAAGAGTCTTTTGCCAATCAGGATGCAGTTGGTCAAAAAGGCCCATAGCTATTGATATGAACGCGCGAAGAAGCGACCGGAGTCTTGTGTAACAAAGATTTTTTCATTGAAGATTGCGGAAATATGTTCACTCGTAATTACCGCATCGACCGGACCAGAGACTGCAATCTGGCCATCTTTAAGTAGTAAGGCATGTGTTGTTCCGATAGGAATCTCTTCAATGTGGTGTGTAACCAATATCGTTGCTGGGGCGCTCGGATCGGCAGCAAAATTGGCAAAGCGACGCAGAAGATCTTCGCGGCCGCCAACATCTAATCCTCCAGCCGGTTCATCAAGGAGTAGAAGCTCGGGATCAGCCATGAGAGCTCGTGCAATTTGTGTGCGCTTTTTTTCACCTTCACTGAGTGATCCATAAAGGCGATCTCCTAATTCGCGCACACCAAAAGTTGTCAGCAATGCAATCGCTCTTGATTCATCCCACAAATCGTAATCTTCATTCCATCTGCCCAAAATTGCATAGGCTGCCGTTAATACGACATCCTTCACTTTTTCATCCCCTGGAATATCTTCTGCAATAGGTGCACCGCAAATTCCAATGCGTGTGCGCAGTTCAAAGAGATCAACTCTTCCCATCTGCTTACCTAAAACACTGACGGTTCCATGTGTTGGGAAAATCTTTGTTGCCAAAATCTGCAGAAGAGTTGATTTACCAGCACCATTTGGACCAAGAATGACCCAGCGCTCCCCCTGGGCTATTTGAAAATTTAACGGTCCAAGAATGATCTTCTCACCACGACGTACCGAAACATCGCTCAGCTCGAGTACAGGTGATGTAGTCATAGAGCAAGAAGATACTGGTTAGAGAGGTTGAATCATCGAAATAATGGCGATTACGCGATGTGATTTTAAGATAATCTTGGCCTCATCATGAGTACTAGCGCAGATGACGAGCTATACACCGGTCTTATCCTTCTCAGTGGCGTGGACAAGCCTGGGATTGCTGCATCCCTCTTTGAGGTCCTTTCACCCTTTGCTATAACAGTTGTGGACATTGAACAAGTAGTTGTTAAGGATCGACTCATTCTTACCGTTCTCATCGCGCTAAACCCCGCACATGAGAGCGCAATTGCTGCTGATCTAGAAAGCTGCGCAACTAGTTTGGATGTTGATATTGCAACTCTCTTCTCATACGAAGACAAGTCAGCTTTGTCTACCGAATCAAATCTAGTTCACGTACAAATCTCCTCTAAGAAACTAAATCCAAAGGCCATTTTCGAGCTGGCTGCATCGGTCAGTCAGAGCGGTGCCAATATTGAACGTGTAACCCGCTTGGCTTCGGATCCACTCACCGTTATAGAGTTCTTAATCTCTGGGGCTACGAAGGAGACTCTCAGTCAGGCTCTCCCTCCGATTGCATTAAGCAATAGCGCAGAGATAACCGTTCAATAATCAACTAAAGGCGACAGGCGTGGATATCGGTAACCAAGATTCCACGTGCGCCAATAGCCCATAGCTCATCCATCACATCATTAGTTTCTTTGCGCTTTACCATGGCGCGCACAGCGACCCAATCAGCATTTTGCAATGGAGAAATCGTTGGTGACTCTAAACCAGGAGTTATTGCGCAAGCTTTATCAACGAGAGATTTCGGAATGTCATAGTCCAAAAGAACATACATACGAGCTGTAACAACACCTTGCAGGCGTCGGATTAAGATCTCCAGCTCAGCAGGTATCGCAACACCTTTTCTAGAGATTACAACCGCCTCACTAGTTAGAATTGCCTCACCAAATATTTTCAAACCTGCTTGTCGAAGCGTGTTACCTGTACTGACGACATCAGCAATGAGATCGGCAACACCTAAGCGAACACTGCTCTCAACTGCGCCATCTAATCGCACGACATCAGCCTCTATTTTTAGCTGAGCTAAGTGGTGAGTAACTAAGCCTGGATAGGCCGTTGCAACACGTTTGCCCGCGATATCAGAGACCTTCCACTCACGATCTGCAGGTGCTGCAAATCTAAATGTGGAGGCTCCAAAATTGAGTGAAAGAAGTTCCTGTGCACTGGCAGATGAATCAATTAAAAGATCACGGCCAGTTATTCCTGCTTCTAACTCCCCCGAGCCAACATAAATTGCAATATCACGTGGGCGCAGGTAGTAGAACTCCACGCTGTTATCGTTATCGATAAGAACCAAGTCACGACTATCTGTGCGCTGGCGGTATCCAGCCTCTTTTAGAATCGCAATAGATTCTTCAGCAAGTGAACCCTTATTTGGAACTGCAATGCGCAACATATTTTTCTCGATTCACTTACAAGTAGGTGTAAACATCATCAAGGCTCAAACCCCGAGCCAACATCAATGTCTGCACGTGATAAATCAACTGACTGATCTCTTCGGCTAACGCCTCATCACTCTCGTGCTCAGCAGCTAACCAGACTTCACCGGCTTCTTCTAAAATCTTCTTGCCTATCTCGTGAACCCCGGCATCAAGTGCAGCAACAGTTCCTGAACCATCTGGGCGTTGTAGGGCTTTCTCACTGAGCTCGGCCCAAAGAGATTCAAAGGTTTTCATAGCTGTAGTTTACTAGAGTGCTTTGCTCGAGCGTTGCCTATTTTTCCCGCATTACTAGTGACTATGAACTCGTAGCCTGCGCAAGGGAACGTAACGAACTGACCATGTGCGCTGGGTCTTCAGATTTGAATACAGCGCTCCCGGCAACAAAAGTGTCAGCACCAGCCTCGACTGCGATTTCAATAGTCTCCAGCGATATGCCGCCATCAACTTGGAGCCATATGGGCTTATCACCAATGATTTTGCGGGTTGCCTTAACCTTCTCCATCATCTGACTCATAAATTTCTGACCACCAAAACCTGGTTCGACGGTCATAATCAAGAACATATCTACGAGATCGCTGAATTGCTCGTACTCATCTATCGATGTATCTGGCTTAATGGCCAAACCAGATCGAGATCCCTCGCTGCGGATAGCTCGCAACGTCTTAGCAATATTTTCACTTGCTTCTGCATGAATCGTCACGCTCGCACACCCAGCTTGTGCGTACTGCGGACCGATCTGATCAACGTTTGCGACCATGAGATGTGCATCTACGCCTATCGGACAACCTTTTATGATCGCGCTTGCACTTTCAAAATCAAAAGTGAAGTTAGGAACGAAGATATTATCCATAACATCAAGGTGTATAAGATCTGAAACATATGCAATCTTTGCAATCTCTTGATCTAAATGGTCGAAATCAGCATTGAGAATACTTGGCGTTATCCGAATCTCACGGGTCATATCTCTAGCCTAACTGGCATGAGGTTATTTCTTTCGCAGCAGAGCTAGAAACATCGCATCCGTGCCGTGCTTGTGGGTCCATAGAGACATCGCTTTGCCTCTGGTGGCATCATGTAAGTTCGCTGGCAAAAATTCGCTGATGTCCAACTGCTCCAACTCCGGATACTTCTTCAAGATATCTAGGACCTGCACCGTTGTTTCGGCTAAGTGGGGCGAACAAGTTGCATAACCCAAAATAGCTCCAGGATTCATCACAGCAACTGCCCCATCAATCAACTCTCTCTGCAAAGAAGTAAGTTCGCGTAGATCACTTAAGGTTCTGCGCCATCGAACCTCAGGACGGCGGCGCAGAGCACCTAATCCAGTGCAAGGTGCATCGACAATTACTGCATCAAATCTTTCTCCGTGGTTTGCGACTTCGCGACCATCACCGCACCAAACTGTTGCTCCATGAACAACCTTCCTGACCAGTTCTGCGCGAGGCTCTGAGAATTCATTGGCTGTGAAATCAATTCCACGCTCTTTGGCGATACTAGAAAGCAGTGCAGCTTTGCCTCCAGGGCCTGCACACAAATCCAACCAAGAGCTACCCGAAGCTGCAGCAGCGAAAACAGTTGCAACTAATTGAGATCCCTCATCCTGCACACCGGCAAGACGATGCTTAATCACATCTAGATTTCCGGGATTACCCTTCAAACGAGCACCCAGCTGTGAATAAATTGTTGCTTCTGCACCAAGTTCAACTAGCTCTGCCTGAGTCGAATAACCAGGCCAAGAAACTAACGTTGGAAGGGCTGGAACATTGTTAGTAGCAAGCTCGGCTTCTACCGCATCCCAGTCCTTCAACAAATCAAAGTAGGCTGAAATTATCCAGTGTGGATGAGAATAGTGAATAGAAAGCTTTTCAACTTTATCTGTGATCGCAGCAAGTGGAGCAAACCACTCATCATAAGATTTGCGAGTAACAGAGCGCAGTAGCGCGTTAACGAAGCTGGCCTTTGACTCCCCTAGGCGTTTGCGTGCAACTTCAACCGTTGCTGAAACTGCAGCATGGTCAGGGATTCGAAGTTCGTGAATCTGATGAACACCCATTCGGGCGACATCGATAATTCCTGAATCAACTTCATTCCAGGGTCTATCTGAAGTTTGTGCGAGAACCCAGTCATGTTTTCCCTGCATACGCAATGTTCCATAAACAAGCTCAGTAACTAAGTTGCGATCTCGATCCTCTAATGGAGAAGCGTTTAGTGCGGCCGGCAATAGAAGATTCGAATAACCCTCATTACGGTTAACTTCAGTGATGAGATCAAATGCAAGTAGTCGAACGGCATCTGGTTTGGGTGCTTTGAACGTATTACGTCTGGCCTCAACCACAGCGTTCCGAGCTCTCGAAACGCGCTCCACGAGACCAATCCAACGCCGACATTTCCTTTTTGCCTGCAGGAGTCAATGTTTCCAGCACAAGACAAGCATCACCAGTTCCGATCAGACACTCATTTTCCACAACTCTTAACTCACCTGGTTCCAACTTGATATCAGAGCCCGCAATTTTTGCCGCGGATATTTTTAGGGGCTGTCCACGAAAATTAGTCCATGCATGAGGTTGTGGATAGAACGCACGAATCTTATTGTGAAGTGTTTTGGAAGATGCATTCCAATCCAAAGCAGCCTCTTCTCGAGTTATCTTCGAGGCAATCGAAGCTTGTCCTGTTTGTGCCACTGGTGCTATCCCACTCTCAATCGCTATCAATGCATTTTCGATTGCAGTAACTCCAATTACTGAAAGCTTTTCAAGTAATTCATAGCTACGCATAGTTGGCTCAATAGGAACAGTGATTGATGTGTAGATGGGACCGGTGTCCATACCGGGATCAAGTGCGAAGACAGTAACTCCGCTTTCACTTTCTCCAGATTCAATAGCTCTTTGTACAGGAGCCGCGCCACGAAACTTGGGCAACAGCGAGAAGTGGAGATTAATACACCCATGCTTTGGAATCGCCAGTGTTTGCGCTGGAAGAATGCGGCCATATCCAATCGTGATTAATAGATCCAAATCCGACAGAGCTTTATTAATTTCGGGAACTGTTGCAGGATTAACCAACTCTATGGAGTTCGCTTTAGCCCATTGACTCACAGGTGAAGAATGTATTTCCTGTCCGCGCCCAGAGGGTTTATCGGGTTGGCTAATGACTCGAACCAAGGTGTGACCACTAGTTTGTAACCAACTAAGGGTGGGCAATGCAACCTCGGGAGTAGCGGCTACCCCTAAACGCATTAAGTATTCCGTCCGAAAAGTGAATGGGGTGATGTCTTAATATTTGGAGTAGCGCCGCTTTCACTCTGCGCATTAAACCATTCAGACTCACGGATTTCCCGCATTGCCAATTTACGATCCTCCGCAGACAAACGATCAATGAAAAGAATTCCATCTAAGTGATCCGTCTCATGCTGCAATGCGCGTGCTAGAAACTCTGTCCCTTCAATAACTACAGGTTCACCAAACATATTAAAGCCCTTAGCTACAGCACTCATCGCTCGCTTTGCGTCATAGCGCAGCTCTGGGAAAGAAAGACATCCCTCTTCACCTTCTTGAATCTCCTCACCCAATGTCAGAGTTGGGTTTATTAAATGGCCAAGAACATCATCAACGTGCCATGTAAAAACTCGTAAAGGAACCCCAATTTGTGGCGCAGCAAGACCAGCTCCAGGAGCTTCCAGCATCGTATCGGTAAGGTCAGCGACCAATTTGCGCAGCTCTTTATCAAAGTCGACCACAGGTGAGGCCGGTGTTAGTAACACCGGATCACCGAATAAACGAATCTCTTGAATCGACATGGCTGAAGTCTATCAAAAATACTAAAGTGAATATGGATCGATTCGAAGGCTTGAATCTGATTTTCTAGCAATACTTCTACGGCGCATCAACTCATGCAAGAAAGTGGTTAAAGCCCCCCTTGAATCCGAGGAGGAGAGAATCACGACTTTACTTAATTCGCTATCAATCTTTGTTGGCCCCAATACCCGCGTATCACTGGCTAAACGAGCATCGGCAATTGCGCGATTTATTCCAGTAACTAGAGGGCTTGCTTGAGTAGTAGGCAGAATCATCACAGCACTATTTACTGATGGTGGGAAAGAAATCTCAGCACGCTGTGCTAGTTCGCGCTTCAAAATAGTTGAGGGGTTCCAGCGAATCAAACTTGAGACAATCGGGTGAGAATCATCAATTGCAAGCAGAACAACTCCCCCTTTTTTAACTGCGCCTGATACCTCAAAGAAAAGTTCATTAGCTCGCTCACTAGCTCTTAAATCATCATGACTAAAATATGACAGTCCTTCAAGCACCACTACTGCGCTATATCCCCCGCTAACTTGAGGTATTGCACCCGGAGTAGCTAAAACGATGCAAGGCTTAGCTTCGACGCGATCTTTGATGACATCACCGAAGGAAAGAACGATAGGAGTATTAGGAAAAGCTCTGGCTATCTCCTCTTGAGCGCGTTCAATTCCGCGCGATACAACAAACTTCTTATCTCTGGTGCAAAAACTACACTTCCAATCCTTAGTCGTATTTCCGCAGATACGACAAGCCGGATCAGCATTCTTACTCGTTAGATGTAAACGCCCACCGCATACACATACTGCGACATTCTTACAATGCGCACACAGAATTCCATTGGCGTAGCCCTTACGAGGCAAGAGAAACAGAACTGGTCCTTGAGAAATATTTGATCGAATATCAGCAAAAATCCGTCCAGGAAGAAGTGATGAATCAACCGGTGTGAATGCCTTGACCGATACTTTTGCATTGGAGTTGAAATAATTGATTCTTTTTGTGTCAATCAGTGCCGCAACATCTAATGACGGAACATAGCCGGTGAGAACAACTCGGACAGAGTCGATAGACCTACGCATCAGAGAAATATCTCGAGCATTCCAGGCAGGTGATCGCACTTCATAGAGATCTGGCGATGACTCCTTGAAAACAATAATCATTGAACCTGGTGCCAGAGGAGTAAATATTGCATTCCTTGAACCGATCACAATCTGATTGGTTGGCGCTATCGCAGATAAGAAGTTCTGATATCTCTCATTACGCGAAATACCGCTATCAATGCGCAAAACTGGTGAAGTTACCCCATCCAGCTCCGCAATAATCGCCAGGATGTCACGCTCATCAGGAGCAACAATTAATACTGTTCCTTTTCTACTTGCCTCACGTGCAATGAGAGCAACTTGGGCATATGGAGAATTGTGCGGTTCAAATGCTCTAAAGGATGAATCAGATTGGTTATTGAATCGAGGTGGATTTGGTTGACTTGGGATAAAAGCCTTGTCAACGGCTGCGACGCGCGCAGGTATCGCACTTCGTATGACATCCCAAGGATTAGTCGCCCAACGCGAAGCGCATTGAGCTATAAGTTCTAGGGATTTAGTTGTAGCAACTGGATGTGGTGAGAGGACTTTGGTTATTGATTTCAAAGCATTCGTAACACTTGGCGCAGCAATACGCTCGATTACTAAGCCCTCAACTTCTCGGCTTCCAAAGGGAACTTGCACTCGAATACCAGTTGTGACGATATCGGAAAACTTCTCTGGAACTTCATAGTCATACGGTGTATCTAGATGAAAAACGCCCGTATCAACCCAGATTCGCGCAAACGGTAACTCTGTAGCAACAGGACCACTCGCAGCAGGTGCAACCTGCGACTTGAGTCTAAATAGCCGTGGCGCTGCCACAGTGATTACTTAATTGCGTTTTGTAGCTCTGAAACGCGATTAGTGCGTTCCCAAGCAAACTCAGGAAGTTCGCGGCCGAAGTGTCCATATGCACTTGTGAGTGAATAGATCGGACGCAAAAGATCCAAATCGCGAATGATGGCTGCTGGACGTAGATCAAAGACAGTAGTTACTGCGTTTTGAATCTTAGCCACTGGAACTGTCTCTGTTCCAAAGGTCTCAACGAATACTCCAACAGGTTGAGCTTTACCAATGGCATAAGCAACCTGGACTTCGCAGCGTCTAGCCAGTCCAGCTGCAACCACATTCTTTGCAACCCATCGCATCGCATACGCTGCAGAACGATCCACCTTAGATGGATCTTTTCCGCTAAATGCTCCGCCACCGTGGCGCGCCATTCCACCGTATGTATCGACAATAATCTTTCGGCCCGTTAAACCAGCATCACCCATTGGTCCACCAATAACAAAGCGACCTGTTGGATTGATTAATGTGCGCAGATCTTTACGAGGCAAATCAATAGTTGCCAATATTGGGTCAATAACATGCTCAATAATCTCTGGCGTTAACTTCTTAGGAACATCTACCTCTTCAGCGTGCTGGCTTGAGATGACCACGGTATTGAGTGCAACTGCGCGATCACCGTCATACTCAATAGTGACTTGAGTTTTTCCATCTGGGCGAAGGTATGGCAAAAGACCAGATTTGCGGACCTTTGTTAGCTGTTGAGCTAAAGCGTGTGCCAACCAAATAGGAAGTGGCATCAACTCTTTTGTGTCATCGCAGGCATAGCCAAACATGAGGCCTTGATCTCCTGCACCCTGTAGATCTAGTGGATCTACTTGTGAACCAACGCGATGCTCGTATGCATCATCGACACCTTGCGCAATATCTTGTGATTGTTGCCCGATAGAGATTGAAACTCCACAGCTATTGCCATCGAATCCCTTATCTGATGAGTCGTAGCCAATATTTAAAACAGTATCGCGAACAATTCCCATTACATCGGCGTAACCATCAGTTGTTACTTCACCAGCAACGTGGACTTGGCCAGTTGTTATGAGTGTTTCAACTGCTACGCGAGACTTTTTATCTTGCGAGAGCAATGAATCCAATACGGCGTCTGAGATCGCATCTGCAATCTTGTCTGGATGGCCTTCAGTTACTGACTCTGATGTAAATAGACGTTGTGACATTGTCCTAACCTAACTGCTCAAGAGCATAATCGAGTAGATGATGGGCAAGCGTGTCTTTAGATTGACGGGCTATAGGGATTAAATCCCCATTACGAAGCACAATCGTACCCTCTGTCTCGTCCTGACCAAAGATAGCTCCCCCTGTGACGTCATTAACATAGATCAAGTCTAAGCCCTTAGAGATGAGTTTGGATTGTGCAGATGCAATCAATTCGCTGGTTTGAGCAGCGAACCCAACCATCACTTGGTTAGCCTTCTTTGCAGATAATGTGGCCAATAAATCAGGGTTAACTTGCAGCTCAATAGATGTGAAATCACTCTTATCAATCTTTTGGACAGAACTATTTTTAGGTTTAGCGTCGGCAACTGCTGCGCTCATTACCAAAATGTCACTGTCAGAGAAGCTTTTCTCTAACTCAGAAAGCATTTGCTGCGCACTTTCAACATGGGTTGTTACAACGCCATCGCACTCAGCCATATCAACATTAGCTGCGATCAAATGAACAGTGGCTCCACGTGCAGCCGCTGCTTTGGCAACAGCGATGCCTTGCTTGCCAGAAGATCTGTTTCCTATAAAGCGCACTGGATCAATGGCCTCACGTGTTCCGCCGGCTGTTACCAATACTTTCTTGCCTACAAGATCGCGCTTGAAACCACTGATGACAAAGAATTGATCGATGATTGCCTGTGTCTGCGGGAAGCGTCCTTGTCCAGAATCAGATCCTGTAAGTCGTCCCACTTCAGGTTCCATGACGATAAAGCCACGAGAGCGAAGAGTTGCAACATTTGCAACTGTTGCTGGATCTAGCCACATGGATGGATGCATGGCTGGAACTACCAACTTTGGAACTGCGCTAGCTAAAACAAGATTAGTAAGAAGATCATCGGCTCGGCCCATTGCTAGTCGCGCGATCAAATCTGCCGTTGCTGGAGCAATAATAAAGAAATCCGCAAGCTTTGCTAAAGAGATATGTCGAACTTGATCTACGTCTTCCCACACCTGCGTTGTTACCGGGCGACCTGAAAGAGCTTGCCATGTTGCAGCTCCAACAAAGTTGAGCGAATTAGGGGTCGGAACGACAGTTACAGCGAAACCATTATCTTGAAGGCGCCGCAGTAGGTCAGCTGATTTATATGCAGCAATTCCACCACCGATACCGAGGATAACCTCGCGGTTAGTGGCGCTCATAGACCTGGTACTTAAGCTGTTGGTTCTAGATTTTCAATCGTGAGTAAACCTTCATTGATCTCGCGAAGTGCGATTGATAATGGCTTCTCATGAACATGTGTCTCAACTAGTGGTCCCACGTACTCAAGAAGACCTTCACCAAGTTGTGAATAGTAAGCGTTGATCTGACGGGCGCGCTTAGCTGCATACAAAACTAAACTGTACTTAGAACCGCTCTTATCTAGAAGTTCATCGATAGGTGGATTTGTAATGCCATCCATGTTTATACCCCGCTCAGATCTAGTGTGCTGTGAGAATCCGTCTGCGGACTCAAGAGGCCAATGCTACCAGTTGTGCAACGACCCGCTCGACGGCGTCATTTACGATGACATGATCGAAAAATG
>JBEATO010000080.1:0-2756 GCA_041161945.1 Actinomycetota bacterium | reverse complement strand
GGCCCTGGTGTCTGTGGAATAGGAACATCAGCGTTATCTTCAAGGCCAACAACTTCTTCAGCATCGATATCAACGATTGCATGCAAACCATGAATGGGGTGAGCATAAAAGTTGGCGTCCGGTGTTGGCTGGTGCCACATCGGCGTCCAAATAAGTCTGCGACCATCATCTAAGTGAGCTGGGATTTGTGCACCGATTGGCCATGTCTCCATGTGAACTGTTGTGATGTCATTAATTCCACGGCGAGCAAGGGCCTCAATAACTGATTTGTCTTTGCGCACAACATCTAGTGCAACTGCAGATTCAACAACACTCACCGGTGATTTAGCTCCAGGAATTTCCACAAACTCTTTAGCAACGCCATCGGTTGTAATAAGTCCTTCACTTACAACAGCCTTTTTGCGATCCCAGATTGTTACACGGGCCGTGCGATCAAGTTTCTTACCTGATGCAAGCTCTGCCTTTGTTGGCTCATGTAGTTGCAACATTGCAAAGAGATGGTGGTCTTGAAGATTCCAAGCTTTTCTAGAGTGAGCAACGATTAACTCTTGCTCGCCATGGCTAAGTGGATCTAGTGGATGCTGGAATGACATTGGGTGAGTATACGTGGGCTTAACTAACTTGGCAGATATTGCTTTGCATGACCGCCACGGGCAAAGGCAAGAAGAGTTAAGTTAAATTCTGACGCTAAATCAACTGCCAAAGATGTTGGAGCACTGACCCCTACTAATGCAGAAATGCCCGCACAGACCGCCTTTTGTACTAACTCATAACCAACTCGGCCAGAGACAACTAAAGTCCAATCAGCCAATGGCAGCTTTTTATCCATCAGCGCTGCCCCAATTACTTTATCAACTGCGTTATGGCGTCCAACATCTTCTCGAACCCACACTGCAACACCTTCTGGATTAACTAATGCCGCAGCATGAAGCCCGCCTGTCTTTTCAAAGATCTTCTGGCGGCCATCTAGCAATTCCACCATCTGGGCTAACTCTTGAATGCTGTGTCTAGCACTCTCTACTTTCTGCACGCCGCGCTTGTGTAGATCGCTGATGTTTGTTGATCCACACACCCCACACGCTGATGTAATAGTAAATCGTCGCTCAAGAATTCGAACTGCCTCCTCGGCATTCTCTGCTACTTCTGCAATTACAACATTGGCACGTTGGCGAAGAGATAAAGATTTATTTGCGCATACCTTTACTGAAATTAACTCATCAGGAGATTTCAGAAAACCTTCTCCCCACAAAAAACCTGCAGCTAGTTCTAAGTCAGCACCTGGCGTGCGCATGGTGATGCCCAATTGATCTTCACTCTTACCCCGCTTGATTCGAATTTCAAGAGGTTCTTCAACAACTACTGAATCTGAAGAAGTAACATCACTATCGGTTTTTTGAACTTTAACTCGTGCAACAGATGACGGCGCAAGCTCATCACTTGGCATGGCGATAGAACTCGATGTTTTCAGCAGGCAGTGGTGTTTTACCTAAAATCAAATCAGCTGCCTTTTCAGCAACCATCATTACCGGTGCATAGATATTTCCATTTGTGACATATGGGAATACTGATGCATCACAGACGCGAAGTCCTTCAACGCCATGGACTTTCATAGTCTCTGGATCGACCACTGACATTGCATCTGTACCCATCTTGGCTGTGCAAGATGGGTGAAGAGCAGTCTCGGCATCTTTTCTAACCCACTCTAAAATCTCTTCATCAGTTGAAACTGATGCTCCAGGAGATGATTCACCTGCATTGAAATCATTCATTGCTGGCTGGGTCAAAATGTTACGCGCAACCTTTACGGCCTCCACCCATTCACGACGATCTTGGTCGGTGGATAGATAGTTAAATTGAATTGCAGGCTTCTCAAATGGGTTAGTGCTCTTGATTTTTAGCCAACCGCGAGCATCTGAATACATAGGCCCCACGTGGACTTGATAGCCATGACCACGAGTATCTCCGGTGCCGTCATAGCGAATGGCAAGTGGCAGGAAGTGGAACATTAAGTTGGGATATGCAACATCGTTATTGCTTCGCGTAAAGCCACCTGCTTCAAATTGATTTGTGGCTCCTGGACCTTTTCTAAAGAACAACCATGCTGCGCCAATAAATGGGCGACGCCAGAACTGCGTAATAGGTTGTTGTGTTACAGGAAGCTTGCACTTGTATTGAACATAGACCTCTAGGTGATCTTGCAGATTCGCACCCACACCAGGCAGGTCCTTAACAACTTTAATGCCAAGCTTTTCTAAATCTTCCTTCTTACCAACACCTGAGAGCTGCAGAATTTGTGGAGTATTAATTGAGCCGCCAGATAAAACAACTTCGCGTGAAGTGAAAACGTGTTTCTTGCCACGGATAACAACTTCAACACCCGTAGCTGTTGTCCCATCAAATAAAACCTTGGTGACATGTGCGCGGGTTTTAACGCTTAAGTTTTTGCGCTTCATGACTGGATATAGATATGCACGAGATGCACTCAAACGTCTTCCGCGATAAACGTTGCGATCAAAGGCAGCAAAACCTTCTTGGCGATAGCCGTTAACGTCATCAGTGCGTGGGTAACCTGCTTCTTCAGTTGCTTTAAAGAATGCGGCAAAGAGTGGACCCTTGCTTGGTCCGCGCTCTAACTTGAGTGGACCGTTATCTCCACGAAAAGGAGATTTAGGATCTGCTAAACAATTCTCCATCTTTTTAAAATATGGCAAACAGTGGGCGTAATCCCAGTTAGCCATTCCTTGATCTTTAGACCA
>JBEATO010000074.1:0-3139 GCA_041161945.1 Actinomycetota bacterium | reverse complement strand
CGACAACTGATGGAATGGGCTTAACTGGTGAAGGCAAAGGCATCGCAGCCATTGCAACTGCTCTGGTTTCTAAGCAGTAGAATTAGCAAATGTCCGCACTCAATCTCTATGACACAGCAACCCGTGAAGTAGGCGTCTTTAAGCCACTTATCCCGGGTCAGGTCTCTATCTATGTGTGCGGTGCAACTGTTCAATCACACCCACATATCGGCCATGTTCGTAGCGCAGTTAACTTCGACATCTTGCGCCGTTGGTTAACCTGGACAGGTTATGACGTTACTTTCATTCGAAACGTCACAGATATTGATGACAAGATTTTGCATAAAGCAGTCCATGAAAAAGCACCATGGTGGGCAGTTGCCATGAAGTATGAGCGCATCTTCACCCAAGCTTTTGCATCCTTAAATGTTTTGCCACCCACCTATGAGCCTCGCGCAACCGGGCACATCACCCAAATGATCGAACTGATGCAAAAACTTATTGATAATGGCGCTGCCTATGCCCCAGGCAATGGCGATGTGTATTTAGAGGTGCGCAAGTTGAAGCGCTATTTAACTCTTTCAGGCCAAAAGCTCGATGATCTACAACCAGCTGCAGATGCTGATGAAACATATAAAAAAGATCCACGCGATTTCGCACTCTGGAAAGCAGCTAAGCCTGGAGATCCATCATGGCCAACTCCATGGGGAGCAGGACGTCCTGGTTGGCACTTAGAGTGTTCTGCAATGGCACATGCCTATCTTGGTGAGGCATTTGATATTCACGGCGGCGGATTAGATTTAGTTTTCCCTCACCATGAAAATGAGATCGCGCAATCTGAGGCAGCTGGTTATAAATTTGCTAACCGCTGGTTACATAACGCCTGGGTCACTCAATCTGGTGAAAAGATGAGTAAGTCACTTGGAAATACTTTGCAGGTGGAAGTTATTTTGCAGCGCGTGCGCGGGATTGAACTGCGTTGGTATTTAGGCAGTGCGCACTATCGTTCAATGCTGGAGTACTCAGAGGCAGCCCTTGATGAATCAGCTGTGGCATTTAGACGTATTGAAAACTTCTTAACCCGCTCAGTGGAACTTCTAGGAAGTGCGCCAGAGCCAACAATTAGCGACGCGTTTTGCGCTGCAATGAATGATGATTTAGCTGTGCCAGCAGCGCTGGCCTTGATATCTGAGAACCTACGTCTTGGAAACCAAGCAATCACTGATGGTGATAAAAGGGCAATCGCTAAAAATGCAAATGAAATTCGTGGTGCTCTGCAGATTCTGGGCTGTGATCCTTTTGATTCAAATTACCCACAAGGCGCATCAGGAAATGTGAATGATGCCCTCGATGGTGTTATTCAGTTAGCGCTAAAAGAGCGCGCAGCTGCGCGTGAGCGTAAGGATTTCGCTGCATCAGATGCAATCCGTGATGGGCTCCTTGAATTAGGAATTACAATTGAAGACACTGCACAAGGGCCACGTTGGTCAATGGGAGAAAAGAGCTAACCATGGCCGGCAATTCATCACGCAAAGGCGCAATCCGCCAATCAAAAAAGGGTCCATCTTCAGGTACTGGTGGAAAAAATAAGAAGCGTTTAACTGGCAAAGGCCCAACTCCTAAAGCTGAAGATCGTCCTTATCACGCAGCTGCAAAGCGCAAGAAAGCTGCAGAGAAAAAGGCAACTCGTTCTCCTTCTACCCGTTCAACTTCACCACGCGCAACAACGATGACTCGTTCTGCACCTTCACGTGCACCACGCGGTGATCGCCCAAGAGGTGAAGTAGTTGCAGGTCGTAACGCAGTTCTAGAGGCGCTGCGCGAAGCAGTTCCTGCCACAGAGTTATTAGTTGCTCGCAGTATCGATGTTGATGATCGTGTTGCAGAGTCTTTAAAGCTAGCACTTCACTTAGGTCTATCTATTCGCGAAGCACACCGCGCAGAAGTTGAAGGAATTTCACCTAACAGCCAAGGAATTATTCTGGCAATTAAACCCTTCCAATATTCATCATTTGAAGAAATCATGTCACGTGCTAAAAATCCTGCATTAGTAGTTGCACTCGATGGTGTTACAGATCCACGTAACTTAGGTGCCATTGTTCGAAGTGCTGCAGCATTTGGCGCAGCAGGTGTTTTGATGACTGAGCGCCGCGCAGCAGCAATGACGGCATCTGCATGGAAAGCATCTGCAGGAGCAGCAGCCCGTATGCCAATTGCTCAAGTAACAAATCTTGCTCGCACTATTGATGCTGCTAAGAAGCAGGGCCTCTTTGTTGTTGGTTTAGATGGAGAGTCGCAAGACACTATTGCTTCAATGAAGATCGCTGCAGAGCCAATCATGATTGTTGTTGGTAGTGAAGGCAAAGGCCTTGCACGTCTAACTCGCGAAAAGTGCGACCTAGTAATTTCAATTCCAATCAGTGCATCAACTGAATCTTTAAACGCATCGGTTGCAACATCCATTGCGTTATTCCATATAGATCAGGCACGCCGTAAGGGGTAAGTAGGTGATTTACACTCGTTTTATCGCACTTGGTGATTCCTATACCGAGGGTATGTCTGATGAAAAACTGCATGGAAACTATCGTGGCTGGGCAGATCGCGTTGCTGATGTTATGGCCAAAGCGCATCCAGATTTCACATATGCCAACTTAGCTATTCGTGGCAAACTTGTAAGACAAGTCATTGATGAACAGATTGAAGCTGCACTTGCTCAGGTCACTGGACCCGAAACACTTATCTCTTTTCACGCCGGTGCAAACGATGTTATTAGACCTGGATACAAAGCAGAGATTGTTTTAGCTCAATACGCAGATGCTGTTAGGCGTTTAGCTGCATCAGGTGCAACAATTTTGCTTTTCACAGTATTAGAGCGCACAGGAAACTCTGGACGCTCTGCCAAGATGTGGGAAGAGCGCTTCGGTGGCTTTAATAGAAATGTCCGCATGGTTGCAGAAGAAGTTAGCGCAATCATTGCTGATGCAAATGAAGAACCAGCATTTAGTGATCGCAGATTCTTAGCTTTTGATCGTTTGCACTTAAATGCCATGGGTCATGAACGTGTTGCAGATGCAGTACTTGAACTTCTAGGACTTCCATTCAATGCAGGATGGCGTGATCCTCTGCCACCGGCAAAGCCTGAACCTAAGATATTTAAGGT
>JBEATO010000067.1:0-31563 GCA_041161945.1 Actinomycetota bacterium | reverse complement strand
GTGAGGGGGGAATAACCCCGACACGCCGTGCGTTATAGCAACAGTAAAGGCTGATGTGCGCCATGATGCGCCCGCAGGAACTAGTCAAGTATGGAATCGAGGTGAGAGCAATGGCAACAGATTACGACACACCCAGAAAAACCGATGAAGAGCTACATGAAGAATCGTTAGAAGAGTTAAAAGCTAAACGTGTCGATGCTCAATCCGGCCAGATCGATGTTGATGAAGCAGAAGCTGCTGAAAGTCTCGAACTACCTGGTGCTGATTTATCAGGTGAAGAATTAGCGGTTCGAGTGGTACCAAAGCAAGTTGATGAATTCACATGTTCACGTTGTTTTCTTGTTCATCACATCACACAACTTGCCAAAGGCGAAGGCGCCAAAGCTGTTTGTAAAGAGTGTAATTAATTAACTTTTAAAGCTTGAGCTAGTTGATTCGCCTTATTACTTGTAATTAACCAATAAGGCGTTTCATCTCGTTTATCGGTCAACTCCACTTTCACACCAGTTGATGACCAAAACCTAATTCCAAGGTATGCCATTGGATTGGCATCACGAGATCTGAGATTTCTCATTGCGGCACTATCTAATTCGGTAACTTCACCTATGTATTGCAACTCAATGTGAGCGGGGCCAACCATGAGTTCGCTCTGGGTTACTTGGATTAGCAATCGCGTGCGGATGGCGATTAAAACCAATAGGGCACTCAGGACAAGAAAACTCATCAGCGCAGCAGAGTTTCCTAGAGCTGCCCACACAGAGAGAACAAATGAGAGAAAAAAGAAGTAAATCAGCGCCAGTAGCCAGAGTGGCATACGGATCACTTCGCGGTATCGCATAGGCCATACGCTATCGGATAGTCTTTGCTTCATGAGCCGTATCGCATCGACTGTTCCACCTGAGGGTGCGATTATTCCGGAGCGACATCCAAAAGCTCCACCTGTTGGCTCAAAAATTCCTTCACATTTTGGTCACTGCTTTGGTTGCGGTGAACTTCATCCAACCGGACTACATCTTGTTGCATATGCCGGTGAAGGCGCAGACATCACTGCGCAGTTCACTGTCACTGAAAATCATCAGGGAGCACCTGGCTTAGCCCATGGCGGATTGCTTTCTTTAGCCTTTGATGAAGCTCTGGGAAAGTTAATGTGGTTACTGCGTGCACCTGCTGTTACAGCTCGTCTTGAAACAGATTTCTTAAAGCCTGTTCCAATGGGTTCGACTCTTCACATCACATCAAAAATTACTGGGCAAGTAAATCGCAAGGTTTATTCATCTGCCGAAGGTCGCTTAAACACACCAGATGGTCCGCTAGCCGTGCGCGCAGCAGCGCTATTTGTCATTGTTCCGATGGATCACTTCCTTAATAACGCACCTAAGGAGTACTTGGACCATATTTCTAAGAGTCCTGAGATCCTTGCTTTTGTTGATCCTGACTTTGAAATTAATCCGTAGATGAGCCAACTAAAAGTATTAATCAAGCGGTTGGATTCTTCGGTCCCTCTTCCAACATATGCAAAAGGCGGCGATGCTGGAGCTGATTTAGTGACAACCAAAGATTTCACTTTAGCTCCGGGGGAGCGCGCACTAATTCCAACGGGAATATCACTTGCTCTTCCTGATGGTTACGTGGCCTTAGTTCACCCGCGCTCAGGTTTAGCAGTAAAGCATGGAGTTACGTTAGTGAACACTCCAGGCACAATTGATGCGGGTTATCGCGGGGAAATTGCTTGTATTTTGATTAACCATGATTCCAAGGAATCAATTTCATTTAAAAAGGGTGATCGCATCGCTCAATTGGTGATTCAACAAGTGGAAAAAGCGGAGTTTATTGAAGTAGAAGAACTACCTGGTTCTGGTCGAGGTAGCGGTGGCTTTGGATCAACGGGAGTGGCATGAGCGAGCACAATCAAGATAAAGAGACGGTTCTTAAGGCACTGGGTGGAAAGAAAGGCCTGATTGATTCTGGTCTGCCTGCAGTTGTCTTCCTTGTTACTTTCAATGTTAGGAATGATTTGCGAGTAGCTATCTGGGCAGCTTTGACTCTTTCTATCTGCTTGGCAATTTTTCGTTTGGCCAAAAAGGAGACTATCCAGCACTCCATCTCAGGAATATTGGGAGTATTGATCTGTGCCTACTTTGCTAACCGCTCAGGCAATGCCTCTGATTTTTATATTCCTAAATTGCTAACGAATCTGGCGTATGGAACCGCTTATTTAGTTGCAAATTTAGTCGGATGGCCATTAATGGGAATCGTCTTAGGACCATTGCTAGGTGAAAACTTTGAATGGCGAAAGAATCCACAGCGCAAGAAGGTGTATATCAGGGCTAGCTGGATTTGGGTTGCAATGTTCTTCTCACGCATTGCCGTTCAATATCCGATTTATCGAAGTGGCAACGTGAACTTGCTTGGCACAGTTAACTTAGCGATGGGCTATCCGCTGTTTTTCGCAGCTGCTTATTGCAGTTGGTTAGTGATTAAAACCGCTCCGCCTGTAATTAAATCTAGCTAGTAATAAAGCAGGCTTTAATGCGGGCTTCAGCATCTGATGAAGCTACAAATAGAAGCTCATCTCCAGCTGCAAAAACATCGTGAGCTTTAGCTGTGATCACACGGCCATCACGAACAATGGCAGCAAGGGCTGCATCCTCTGGAAGTTCAATCTCTTCGACAGTCTTTCCAATACATGATGAGCCATCAGGCAAAGTTAATTCAACAAGATTTGCCTGACCTTTTTTAAATGAGAACAAGCGAACAACGTCGCCAACACTTACGGCCTCTTCAACAAGGGCAGCGATGATGCGAGGAGTTGATACAGCAACATCTACGCCCCATGAAGAGTCAAAGAGCCACTCATTCTTAGGGTGATTAATTCGAGCAACAACGCGTGGCACGCCATACTCAGTTTTACCAAGCAGAGATGTCACTAAATTCGCCTTGTCATCGCCTGTGGCCGCAACTAAGACTTGGCATGTATTGAGATGGGCGTTATCTAAAGAGGTAATTTCACAAGCATCTGCCATCAACCATTCGGCATCCGGAACACTTTCAAGTTTGAGAGCTTTAGGATCCTTATCGATGAGTAATACTTGGTGTCCGTTATCTAGAAGTTCGCGAGCAATGGCTCGACCAACATTTCCTGCCCCAGCGATTGCAACTCTCATTGGCGCTCTCCATCTGGTGAATTAGCAAGGATTGTTTCAGTCTGGGCAATATCTTCATCGCCCACCATTACGTGGATGAGATCGCCTTCTTGCAAAACCGTGTGTTGATCTGGGATAAGTCCGACACCAAGGCGTGTAATGAATGCAACACGCGCAGGTGTGAGCTCATCGATGAGAAGAATCTGGCGGCCATACCAATCACTGTGTGGATGCATCTCGCACAGTTGCACAGTTCCGCTGGCATCGCGCCACTCAGAACGTGAACCCTCTGGAAGCAATCTGCGCAAAATCTGATCAGTTGCCCAAAGAACCGTTGCAACAGTTGGAATGCCTAGGCGCTGATAAATTTCAGCACGGCCTGGGTCATAAATACGAGCGACAACATTTTGAACGCCATAAGTTTCGCGAGCAACACGTGCAGCCAAGATATTGGAGTTATCACCATTACTAACGGCGGCAAATGCATCAGCATCTTGAATTCCAGCTTCACGTAAAACATCACGGTCAAATCCAACGCCTGTGACTGTTTTTCCTTTGAAGTTAGGACCTAAACGGCGAAAAGCCTCACGTGCTTGGTCAATAACAGCAACGGTGTGGCCAGCGGCTTCAAGATCAGTGGCCAATGAAGAGCCGACTCGACCGCATCCCATGATGACTACGTGCATATGTATTAACTTACACCCATAAGGTTAGTTCCGTGGCACCAACTATGAAAAGAACCCTCGTGGTCGGCGAAGTTATCGACGTGACAATCGAGAAGGTTGCCCATGGCGGCCACTTTATTGCCCGCCACGAAGGCTGTGTAATTTTCGTGCGCCATGCGATTCCTGGCGAGAAATGCCGAATTGAAATCAATTCGGTTGGAAGCTCCTTTAACCGCGCAGATGTTGTTGAAGTTATTGAAGCATCTAAAGACCGTGTTGTTGCACCATGTGAATACTCCCACCGCCAAGGGTGTGGAGGTTGTGATTTCCAGCATGTGAGTATTGCGCGCCAACTAAGTTTGAAAGCAGATGTCATTACTGAACAATTTGCTCGTATTGCCAAGATGGATATCTCAGTTGAAGTTGAAAGCGTTGGGTCAGAGCTTGGTTGGAGATCTCGGATTAATGCCACAACCGATAGAAATGGAAAACTCGGTTTCATTGGCTCTAGAAGTCACACAGTAATCCCTGTGAAAAATTGTTTAGTAGCGGCAAAAGAGATTGGCTTTTCCGACTTAACCACTCGCACATGGAAAGGGGATATGCGCGTAGAGATTGCTGCATCAAATACTGGTGAGCGCTCTATCTCCCTTATGCCAACTCGCGGAGAAACTAAGTCACGGTTGAGTGAGGGTCCAGCAGTTCTACATGAAAAAGTACTAGAGAAGACATTAGAAGTTAGCAATAATTCTTTTTGGCAAGGCCATGTCACCGCCCCTGATCTATTGAGTGAAGTAGTCAAAGATTTTGCTGGCGTGAAGAGCGCAGACCATGTTTTAGATTTATATGGCGGAGTTGGGCTTTTTGCTGCGGCTCTAATCGAGACAGTTGGTCCTGAGGGAAGAATCGATTTAATTGAAGGCAGCAAGAGTGCAACTTCTGATGCATCGCGAAATTTTGCAGAGAATTCAAATGTCAAAGTAATTACTGGCGATGTAGCAACGCATCTTCCAAGAATTAACTCTGCAGATGTCGTGGTCCTTGACCCACCTAGAGATGGTGCTGGAAAAATAGTCGTCAGCGAAATTTCTAGGCTTAAGCCCCGGAGAATTGTCTATGTGGCATGTGATCCAGCGGCATTAGCGCGTGATACTGGTTACTTTTTAGAGCGAGGTTATTCACTCGTAAAATTGCGGGCTTTTGATCTCTTTCCAATGACACATCACATCGAATGTGTTGCACTGTTTGAGCCCGCTAAGGTATCTTGACGCTCAAGTAAGCGAAGATTTATTAGGGGAGATGATGAGTAAGAACTCTTTCAACGCAAAGAAGAACCTAGAAGTTGCGGGTAAGAGTTATGAGATTTTCGATATCTCCAGCATCGAGGGAGCATCTAACCTTCCGTTCTCACTCAAGGTCCTTCTAGAGAATCTGCTTCGCACAGAAGATGGCGCAAACATCACCGCCGATCACATTAAAGCCCTGGCTAACTGGAACCCAGCATCAGAGCCAGACACTGAAATTCAATTCACGCCTGCACGTGTGGTCATGCAGGACTTCACAGGAGTTCCTTGCATTGTCGATCTTGCAACAATGCGTGAGGCAATTGTTGATCTTGGTGGCGATCCTTCAAAGGTTAATCCCCTTGCCCCAGCTGAGTTGGTCATTGATCACTCAGTTATTGCAGATGTTTTTGGTACAAAAGATTCTTTTGAGAAAAATACTGATATTGAATATGAGCGCAATCAAGAGCGCTACCGCTTCCTACGTTGGGGACAAACTGCATTTGATGAGTTCAAAGTTGTGCCACCTGGAACAGGAATTGTTCACCAGGTAAATATTGAGTATTTAGCCCGCGTAGTTATGACGCGCACGGTTGGTGGAGTCCTTCGTGCCTATCCAGACACCGTCGTTGGTACTGACTCGCACACAACCATGGTCAACGGTTTAGGAGTTCTAGGTTGGGGCGTTGGCGGAATTGAGGCAGAAGCAGCGCTTCTTGGTCAGCCGGTTTCAATGCTCATTCCTCGCGTTGTTGGATTCAAGTTAACGGGTCAGCTGCCTCTTGGAACTACTGCAACAGATATGGCGCTGACCATTACAGAGATTTTGCGCAAGCATGGCGTTGTTGGAAAGTTTGTTGAGTTCTACGGTCCAGGTGTTGTCTCTGTTCCCATGGCTAATCGCACAACAATTGGAAATATGAGCCCTGAATACGGTTCAACGTGCGCGATTTTCCCTATCGATGAAGAAGCTTTGCGTTACTTACGCCTAACAGGTCGAAGTGATGACCAAGTTGCATTGGTAGAGCAGTATGCAAAGAAGCAAGGGTTGTGGCATGACCCTTCAGTAGAGCCACGTTTTTCTGAGCATGTTGAACTTGATCTTTCAACTGTCGTTCCATCAATTGCTGGTCCTAAGCGTCCGCAAGATCGAATCTCATTAAGTGATTCAAAGCTAGCTTTTGAAAAGATTTTGCCAACTTACTTCACCGATAAGACATCTAGAGAAGAAGTAAAAGCTGGTTCTACTCGTGTGAAAAATGGCGATGTAGTAATTGCATCAATTACATCTTGTACAAACACTTCAAATCCTTCCGTCATGATTGGCGCAGCTCTTCTAGCTAAAAAGGCCGTTGAAAAGGGTTTGAAATCAAAGCCGTGGGTGAAGACAACTCTTGCTCCAGGCTCCAAAGTAGTAACTGATTACTATGACCGAGCAGATTTAACCCAGTATATGCAGGCGTTGGGCTTCCACTTAGTTGGTTATGGATGCGTGACTTGTATTGGTAACTCAGGCCCACTCCCAATTGAAATTAGCAAGGCCGTCAATGATTCAGATTTGGCTGTGACAGCGGTTCTTTCAGGTAACCGAAACTTTGAAGGCCGCATTAGCCCTGATGTGAAGATGAACTACTTAGCTTCACCTCCATTAGTTGTGGCATATGCAATTGCAGGAACTATGGATCATGACTTTGAAAAGGATTCCCTTGGGCAAGATCAAAACGGCAAAGATGTCTTCTTGGCCGATATTTGGCCAACACCTGCTGAAATCCAATCAGTTATTGATTCTTCTATTTCTTCAGCTATGTTCACAAAAGATTATGCATCTGTCTTTGATGGCGATCATCGCTGGAAGTCATTGGCAACGCCAGTAGGTAAAGTATTTGAATGGGATGCCAAGTCAACCTATGTGAGAAAACCTCCCTACTTTGATGGAATGCCAAAAGAACCAACTCCTGTTGTAGATATCTCTGGAGCACGTGTTCTAGCTGTGCTTGGTGATTCAGTAACAACTGACCACATCTCACCTGCAGGAAATATCAAAGCAGATTCCCCTGCTGGCAAATATTTAGCAGAACATGGAATTGATCGTAAAGATTTCAATTCTTACGGCTCTCGCCGTGGAAATCACGAAGTGATGATTCGTGGAACTTTTGCAAACATTCGCCTAAAGAATTTGTTGCTAGATGGCGTTGAGGGTGGATTTACTCGTAACTTTGCAACAGATGGCTCACAATCAACGATCTATGAAGCATCAGTTGCTTATCAAAGTGCAGGAACGCCATTAGTTATTTTGGCAGGCAAAGAGTATGGCTCAGGTTCATCACGTGACTGGGCTGCAAAGGGAACTGCATTGCTTGGTGTGCGCGCAGTAATTGCAGAAAGTTTTGAACGCATTCACCGTTCCAATTTAATTGGAATGGGAGTGCTACCTCTTCAATTTAAAAACGGTGAAAGCGCTCAGTCACTTGGCCTCACCGGCGAAGAAGTATTTTCAATTAGCGGGATCACAGCACTCAATACCGGGGGAGTTCCTAAAGAGCTCACGGTCACTGCTGGGGGTAAGAGCTTTGTTGCCACCGTGCGTATAGATACTCCAGGAGAAGCCGATTACTACCGCCACGGTGGAATCATGCAATATGTTCTCCGCTCGCTCTTGAACGCATAAGCATCTAAACTTGACTCCATGTTGAGCCAGATTAACTCCCCAGCCGATTTGGCTGCTCTCTCTCACGAGGATCTCATTGAACTCAGTGCAGAGATCCGTGGGCTGCTCATCGAAAAAGTCTCAAAGACTGGTGGCCACTTAGGGCCAAACTTGGGTGTTGTTGAACTAACGGTTGCTATTCACAGAGTTTTTGAATCTCCTAAAGATGTCATTGTCTTTGATACTGGGCATCAATCCTATGTTCATAAAATATTAACTGGTCGTGGTGGTGCTTTTGATACTTTGCGCCAGCGAGGTGGAATTTCTGGATATCCCAATCGCAGAGAGAGCGAACACGACGTCATTGAAAATTCACATGCATCAACGGCACTTTCATGGGGCGATGGAATTTCAAGAGGATTCTCGCTGCAAGGTGCCACGGATCGACATGTAGTAGTTGTAGTTGGAGATGGCGCTCTGACAGGCGGCATGTCATGGGAGGCATTAAATAACATTGCCCCTGAACAAAAGAGAAACCTAGTTATTGTCGTTAATGATAACGAGCGTTCTTATTCGCCAACAATTGGTGGATTGGCTACTTATCTTTCAACTTTGCGTGTTACAAGCGGATATGAAAAGTTCCTTGATTGGGGCAAAGAGGTTCTCCATAAGACTCCAGTTGTTGGAATGCCGATTTATGAGACTTTGCATGGAATGAAAAAGGGGATTAAAGATATTGTTGCACCGCAAGGCATGTTTGAAGATTTGGGACTTAAATATCTAGGCCCAATCGATGGACATGACGTTGCTGCGATGGAGCGAGCGTTGCATCAAGCTAAAGATTATGGCGCGCCAATTCTGGTTCATGCAATTACTGAAAAGGGTAAAGGTCACAAGCCAGCTGTTGCAGATGAAGCTGAAAAATTCCACGCAGTTGGAGTAATTGATCCTGAGTCAGGGGAGCCTCTAGCAAAGAGTGGAACTTCCTGGACCAAGGTATTTGCTCAAGAATTAGTTGAAATTGGAAAAACACGCAAAGACATCGTGGCAATTACTGCTGCGATGCTTGGACCAACAGGCCTCGATCAATTCCAAGCTGCATATCCAGAGCGCACGATTGATGTGGGCATCGCTGAACAACATGCGGTAACCAGCGCAGCAGGTTTAGCTTTCACAGGCCTACATCCAGTGGTGGCTGTGTATTCAACATTCCTTAACCGCGCATTTGATCAATTGCTCTTAGATGTTGCCTTGCATAAGGCAGGAGTTACTTTTGTTCTAGATCGTTCAGGTGTCACTGGTGATGATGGACCTTCTCACCATGGTATTTGGGATTTGGCGTTAACTGGAATCGTTCCAACCATGCATGTTGCTGCCCCTAGAGACGGAGCACGTCTTAAGGAGTTATTGCGCGAAGCTGTTTCAATCAATGATGCACCTTCAATGGTTCGTTTTCCAAAGGGTGCGGTTCAAGAAGATATCCCTGCATTCGAGCGCCGTGATGGAATAGATGTCCTCTATCGCGGCGAAAGCGCGGATGTATTGATGATTAGCGTTGGAGCAATGGCTGCGATTGCAGTTGAAGCCGCATCATCTGCCTATCGCGAAGGCGTTGGAGTTACAGTTATTGATCCACGTTGGGTGAAACCATTGCCAGAATCATTAGTACGTATGGCAGAGCGCTATAAGAGTGTTGTTGTCCTAGAAGATGGAATTAGGCATGCTGGAATTGGAAGTTCAATCTCTGAAATGTTTAGAGATGCAGGAGTTCTGATCCCGCTTCATTCCATCGGCGTGCCACTTGAGTTTATTGAACACTCAAAGCGTGGTGAAATCATGAACGATATTGGAATTACAGCTCAAAACATTTCACGCAGCGTAGTTGAATGGAGCAGCACTCTTAAGGAAGAGATGCAACTCCCTTCGCATGAAAACGCTGACCGCAAGCAGCCTCGCTAATTCCTTCTCGGTCTAAGTAAGGCAAGATTCCACCCAAGTGCATCGGCCATCCTGCGCCCATCAACATGCAGAGATCAATTTCAGCTGGGGTTGAAACAACGCCTTCATCGAGCATCATTCGAGCCTCAACAGCCAATGCAGTCAGTGCGCGGCTGCGAACTTGCTCGGCAGTTGATGGTGAATCGCCTTTGTGAATGAGAGCCAGAGCTGCAGGGTTTGCACCAAAGCTTCCATCATCATTTTTAACATAGAAGTTTCGAACACCTTGCTTAACCATTGCTGCCATAGTTGGTGAAATACGGTAGCGCTCACCAAGATTTGCATGCAAAGTCTCTGACACGTGTAGGGCTACGCCAGGACCAACTAGATCTAGAAGTTGGAACGGCGACATTGGGAAACCAATTGCGCGCATTGCATTATCGGCAACCTCTGGTGAAGTTCCCTCATCAACTGCATCGGTGATTTCTCCCATGAAGCGAGTGAGCAAGCGGTTAACAACAAAGCCAGGTGCATCTTTACAGATGATCATGGTCTTCTTGAGCTCCTTACCCACAGAGATTGCTGTTGCAGTAGTTGCATCATCAGTCTTACTTGTTCGTGCCACCTCTAATAGCGGCATAATCGCAACTGGATTAAAGAAGTGGAAGCCAACAACTCGCTCTGGATTTTTAAGTCCCTCACTCATACGTTCAACTGATAGAGATGAAGTATTTGTAGCTAGAACACACTCCGGTGAAACGATTGTCTCCAATTTCTTAAATAGCTCTTGCTTGAGTGATAACTCCTCAAAAATCGCTTCAATGATGAAATCACAGCCAGCAAAAGTATTTTGATCAGATGATCCGGAAATCAGTAGAGCTAAGCGAGCTGCAGATTCTGGGCTCATACGCTTCTTCTCAACTAACTTTGCTAATTCATTCTTAACCCAGGCCACACCTTTATCAGCGCGCTCCTGATCGATATCTGTCATAACAATTGGGCACTTCAGGTTACGAAGAAGCAGAAGTGCTAACTGCGAAGCCATAAGTCCCGCACCAACAACACCTACTTTGCCCACCTTGCGAGCTAGAGCTGGCTTTGGAGCACCTTCTACTTTTTTGCGCTTCTTTTGAATGACATTGAAGGCATAGAGAGAAGCACGTAGGGGATCACTCATAGTTAAATCAGCAAGGGCTAGATCTTCAGCATCAAAGCCTTGACCTAAAGTATTGCTCTTTGCTGCAGCAATAAGTTCAAGTGCTTTCATCGGTGATGCTAATTCAGCACCGCCATATTTCTTAAGAGCTGCAGCTTTTCCAGTTGCAAGAGCGCTTTCCCATGCAGGGTCTTGGCTGTAGTCCTTGCGCTCGATTTTAGTTGCACCATTTAGAACACTAGCTGCAAATGCAATTGAGCGTTCTAAGAAATCAGATGGCTCATAGACAACATCTACAACGCCAAGTTTGAGAGCATCTTTGGCTTTCATCATGGTGTTGTTATTAAGAGCGTTTAACATAATGACTTGCACAGCACGCTCAGGGCCAATTAACTTAGGCAAAATAGTTGCACCGCCCCAACCTGGAATTAATCCAAGGAATACTTCAGGCAATGCAGTAAATGCTGTGGAGGCAAGGGTGCGGTAATGACAGTGCAAACCAACTTCTAGGCCGCCACCGAGTGCTAGACCGTTAATGAAAGCAAAAGTTGGAATATTTGATTCACCTAGACGGCGAAAGACATCGTGTCCCAGTTTTCCTATGCCCAGTGATTGCTCACGAGCAGTGATAAAGGAGAGAGCAGATAGATCTGCACCGGCAGCAAAAATAAATGGCTTTCCTGTTATTGCAATCGCCGCTGGCTTACTAGCAATAGCTGCAGTTATCGCCGCATCTAATGCAAGAAGTGACTGCGGTCCGAAAGTATTGGGGCGGTTGTGATCAAGAGTGTTATCGAGAGTAATAAGCGCCAAGACTCCTTTAGCGCCAAAGGCGCTTAAATTAACTTCTCGTACCAACGCTTGCGTGACAACCTCTTCAGGTGCACCTTCTGGAAGTTTGATATCTGCGCTCATTTATTTCACCTGACCATTAAAGTGTGGGTTTTCCCAAATAACAGATCCACCCATTCCAAGGCCGATGCACATAGTTGTTAAGCCATAGCGCACCTCTGGGTGGTCTTCAAAAGATCGTGCCAAGTTGAGCATCAGGCGAACACCAGAAGATGCAAGTGGGTGTCCAACAGCAATTGCTCCGCCAAATGGATTAACTCGGGAATCATCATCTGCAATTCCAAAATGCTCAAGGAAAGCCAATACCTGCACGGCAAAAGCCTCATTGATTTCAAAGAGACCAATGTCTTGAATGCCAAGTCCTGCTTGCTTGAGCGCTTTAATGGTTGAAGGAACTGGACCAAAGCCCATTACTTCAGGTTCCACGCCTGCAAAAGCATAAGCAACTAGGCGAGCCTTAATAGTCAGGCCTAGCTCTTTTGCCTTATCTTCACTAGCAAGAAGAGCTGCAGTTGCACCATCGTTAAGGCCAGAAGAGTTTCCTGCAGTTACTCGACCAGCTGGTCTAAATGGAGTTTTTAATCCAGCCAGACCTTCCATGGTTGTTGTTGGACGAGGTGCTTCATCAACTGTTGCAATTGTCCAACCCAACTCAGCACTTCGCGCTGCCATAGGAATGAGATCTCGTTGAATGAGTCCTGCTTCATATGCTTTAGCGGTTTTCAGTTGTGAGTTAAGTGCGTATTTATCTGCGCGCTCTTTTGTAATTGTTGGGAAGCGATCATGGAGTCGCTCAGCGGTGGAGCCCATTGCGAGTGCATCTTGTTCCACAATCTTTTCAGCGAGATAGCGGGGGTTAGGATCCATGAGTTCGCCCATCGGATGATTTCCCATATGTTCAACGCCACCTGCGATTGCAATGTCATTTGAACCAAAAGAAATAGCGCCAGCAATTGTTGTCACTGCAGTGAGCGCACCGGCGCACCAGCGATCAATTGAATAGCCCGGAACGGTATTTGGTAGGCCTGCTAGAAGTGTTGCGCTGCGGCCAATGTTCATACCTTGATCGCCAGTCTGTGTTGCAGCAGCGATAGCAACATCATCGATTGCACTCTGTTCAACTTTTGGATTTCTATCTAAGAGCCCGCGAATTGCGCGAACCATCAAATCATCGGCGCGTGTACCGGCATACATCCCTCCCGCTTTTCCAAAGGGGGTGCGAACGGCATCAACTAAGACAACGGTGCGAGACATGGTGATCCTTTACTAGGGGCGGATATAGCGGTTATGTTACCCGCCAGTAAAGGTTTGTGACAGCCGCTTAGGCTGGTGTTAGCGCACTTGTGCGAGGCTTTGCCAGATAGGCGCTAAGGACAGTGGTGATATAAATCGCCCAGATGCCCAGTTGTAGCCATGAGGTTGTGTTATCAAAGCCCACAAGGCCACCCAGTGTTGCTCCAAGCAATGAGTCCTTAGGAATCAGGCTTGAAACATCCCAGGCGTATGACTCTCCACCAGGAAGCCAACCTAGCTCTTGGAATTCATGGACTCCATATGAGAGAACTCCTGCTGCAATAACTACTAAAGCAACTCCAGTGAAGCGGAAGAACTTGCTCAAGTCGAGTCTGATGGCAGATTTGAAAATTAAATAGCCAAGAGAAATTGCAACTGCAAAGCCAAGGATTAATCCCAATGCTGCGCTGGTTGTATTTGCAACTGTATTAAAGCTTGTATAAACAAAGAGCGCAGTTTCTAAACCTTCGCGAATAACAGCGAAAAACGCTGCTCCAGCAAGGGCTAAAGGCCCTGTGCGCAAAGCTGTATCAACTTTTCCATGAAGATCTGCTTTCAAAGTACGAGCAACTCTCTTCATCCAAAAAACCATCCAAGTAACAAGTGCAACAGCTAGAAATGAAGTGGTTCCAACAAAGATTTCCTCAGCGCGCTCAGTGAGTTCCTCGGAGGTTTTAGAGAGAATGAAGCCAATTCCAATACTTCCAACTATTGCAGCGCCAACACCGCTCCATAGTGGAAGTAATAACTGCCGGCGATCGCTCTTTAGAATATATGCGACCAGGATGCCGACAATAAGGGCTGCTTCTAGGCCTTCGCGCAGGGCGATAATGAAAGTGCTCAACATAAGAGAAAATCTAGAGGGTTGGGGGTATTTACGCAACTCTTATGTTGCGTAAATCAGGCCTCTTCTGCTGTGCTTTCCGGCACAGGTTCCGGGGTGGGCACAGCCTCTTTCTCCAGCAGGGAGGCCGCAATGGCCTCTGCCACCAGCTCCACCTGCCAGTTTCTAGCTCCCAGGGAAAGTAAATGCTCTCTAACGATCTGCGGGGATGCTTGGGAGGTTGAAGGGGCTGGGGGAGCCCAACAAATGCGACGAACTATTTCAGGGGTAATGAGATTTTCTACCGGAATGTTATTTTCCCCGGCAATGATTTCAATACGTGCGCGGGCATGTGACAGAGGTGCATATTTTTCTGGAAACTTATCTCGCCATAACTTAATGGGTGGCAATGTGTCTGCGCTAGTGCGAAGTGCTGGCCACTCTGATTCTTCGAGAGCAACAGCGCGTGCAACGGCATCTAACCAAGCTTTTAAATTTTCTAACCATCGAGCTCTAAGTCCGATTGGGCGCAATACCTTTTCAAACTCTTTCTTGGTTGCAACAGGATTAAGTGCGATCTCAACAATTGCAGAATCATTGAGCAGTTTTCCTCCGGCGATATCTTGCGCCTTTGCTATCTCATCACGCGTAATCCAGAGTTCGCGAATAATTGCTAATTGATCACGACGCTTAATTTTGTGCATTCCAGAAGTTCGGCGCCACGGATCTACGCGGGGCGGGGCGGGAGGAGCCAAGAGAATTGAAGCAAACTCTTCTTTGGCCCAGGAATCTTTTTTAGCTTCGATAAGTATGGCCTCAACTTTATCGCGCAGCTCCACTAGTAGTTCAACATCTAAAGCGGCATAAGTAAGCCAGTCTTGGGGCAGTGGGCGCACAGACCAATCTGCTGCACTGTGTTCTTTAGCAAGTGAAACACCCATCAACGATTCCAAAAGCGGACCAAGTCCCACTCGGGCCAGACCTGCAATTCGCCCACCTAATTCAGTATCAAAGAGGCGTTGTGGATTAATTCCCAATTCTCTTAGGCACGGTAAATCCTGCGTGCTGGCATGCAAAATAACTTCATCGGTATTGAGCAACTCGTTTAGTTCTAGCATCAGTGGATGGCCTGGCCCAAAAGGGATTGGGTCAATAAGGTGTAAGCCACCATTGGTGCGCTTAATTTGGATCAAGTAAGCACGCGCGCTGTATCGAAAACCTGAAGCACGTTCAGCATCAACAGCAAAGGGACCACTACCTTTTGCGAGCTGCTCTAACGCGGCTTTGAAGGCAGCATCACTATCGATGACAGCAGGTGTGCCACCAGCGGGAGTAAGCAAGGGTGTTGCAGTTATCTCTTCCGACATAAGATGGCTTAACGACGTCTTGCAGATGAAATAGTTGCTACGCCATCAGGAATCGGTTCAAGTCCTGCAACAGCTGAAATTAAGCGACACCAGCCAGCGATGTGTTTCATTACTTCAATGGGATCAGTAATCGCAGGTGTCCATGAAGCGCGAATTTCAATCTCTGATTCATCATTTCTAGGAGAGAGTTTTCCGAAAGATGCACTGGAGACACGTGTAACAGTTCCACTGGGCGCTGCTAAAGAGCACTCTTCACTCTCTAACGCTTCAAGAAACCAACTCCAGCCAACTTCTGGCAAAAGCGGATCCTGTTGCATGACAGGGTCAACATCTGCGCGAACGAAAGTAACGCAGCGAAATTCGCCTTCCCATGTGTCTTGTCCGCCAGGTTCGTGCAATAAGACAAAGCGACCAGAAGCTATCTCATCTTCATCATCGCCCAGTAATCCATTACTCACATCGGCGGAAAAGGCGAAGGCATAGGTTGCTAATTTTTGTGGGGCTGGAACCTCTTCTAAAACGATTTCAGCACGTGGTGTAAAAGTACGTAAGGAGTTGACTAATTCTTCAAATCCTCTGGCATCCACTGATTAAGAATAAACAGTAAGAACTCCTTTTCATGGGAGGCGGGGCGGTATCCTTGCTCATATGGCCTCACTCCTTGCAATTCTCTCCAGCATTTTATGGGGGACTTCAGATTTCGAAGGTGGGCGCCTGAGTAAAAAGCATGCACCGTTGGCTGTGCTTGGTTTCTCACAAGTTCTTGGTTTAGTTTTCGGAATTTTTTTGATGCTTGTTTCTGGAGCTTGGGATGCACAGGCACTGGGATCTGATGGATATTTAATCCCTGGAATCTTTGCAGGTTTATTTGGTTACTTTGGTTTGTTCTGTCTTTATGCAGGCTTATCAACTGGACGTATGGGTGTTGTCTCACCCATTAGTTCCATGGGGGCAGTTATTCCGCTTACATATGCATTGCTAAATGGTGACAAGCTCTCAACAATTGTTTCCATTGGAGTTGTCCTCGCGTTAGTGGGAGTTTTTTGTGCCAGTGGGCCAGAGCTCTCACAAGGTCTTCCCATTAAACCTTTGCTGCTTGCGCTAGGTGCAGCGATTGGTTTTGGCACAGCGCTCACATCAATGTCGATTGGTTCGCAATCAAGTGCGCTTATGACAATGGTTTCAATGCGCGGGGCAACCTTCTTTGTCACTGTTGCCCTAGCGCTCAAATTCCGCACTATGGGCGGGTTTTCGAAAAAGGAATATCCATCGTTGATTTTCATCGGCATTGCAGATTTCTTAGCAAACGTCTTGCTCGGAGTTGCTTGCACTAAGGGCTTAGTTTCAATTGCAATGGTCTTAGGTTCACTCTTTCCAATTGCAACAGCGCTATTGGCATTTAAATTCTTGCATGAGCGTTTACAAAGGGTTCAGTATGTTGGGATTACTTTAGCAGTTGCAGGAGTTGCTCTTATTTCTGCCTTCTAATTGTGGGCAACATAGAAATCAGTTCCATCAACATGAGTGTGTGTATGGTGGGCAAATCTATTAAGTAATGCCTGCCAATCAATGGGATCGTCTCCGCCGGTCACGGGTGTAACACTGAGTTCTAGTTGATCAATGAGACCTTGATCAATGAGTTCAAAAATAATTGATGTCCCTGCTTCAACGAGAACTCTTTCTCCAAATCGTGATTTAGCCTTTGCTAACGCCTCTGCTGCAGGCATATTCCAAAGATGGGATAAATCATTTCCTACCACTGGATTAATAGTTGATCGTGAAACAATTACTAATGGAACTGGACTTTGTTTATAAGGTTCGTGACGAGCGGTATTGCCACCAATTAAAATGCAATCGACTTTACGACGCCGTGCAAGAAAGGCTTTACGATCTGCATCTGAGGAAACTCCGTTAGAGCTCTTATCTTTTGATGTCGAACCATCTCGCCCGACCACCAGCGATGCAACTGTGCTCATTTGTCCTACTATTGCAGATTCTGTGAGAATTCTCAGGCGTAAATCACGCTCATAAGTTGAGATGTCGCATTAAACCTCGTTAGCCTTTCACTATGTATTGGCGCATTCTTCCTTCGGCCGTAGTGGCTCTTGCCCTGACGGTTGGGTTAGCTGCCCCTGCCCATGGAGCACCTTCATTGGCCGAGGTTCAGGCAAAGGTGCGCTTTCTAGAAGAAGAAGCCACGTCTGCAGCCGAAGGTGCTCAAGAAGCGAAAGTAAAGTTGATTGCTCTGACCCGCACACTCAATGGCATTAAAGCAAAAGCTGCAGTCCAAGGTGAAACTCTCTCAGCACTGCAAAAGTCTTTAGGCACCATCGCAATCGAGCAATACAAGGCTGGTGGTTTAGGTCAATCACTCGAACTTCTCTTTTCTTCTGACCCAACTCTTTATCTCTCCTCAGCTGGCTCCCTTGATGCAATTAGCCGACGCAAATCTGCTCAACTTCGAAAGTATGAAGCAGCGCAGCAACGTCTCAATGCAACAACATTGACTGTTAACGACAAGTTGGCTCTAGTAGTTGCAGCTGAAAAGAAATTTAAAGCCCAATCTGCAAAAGCGCGAGAAAAGCTTGCAGAGGCTGAAGTATTGCTTTCTAAGTTAACAAAAGCCGAGCGAGAGCGATTGGCAAAATTAGCTGAACAAGAAGAAGATGCCGATCAAGCCACATCTCAGGCAGCGGCTCGCGCCTTGTCTGGAATTTCTGGTCGAGCGGGAATAGCAATCAAATATGCACTCAAGCAAATCGGTGATCGCTATGTCTTTGGATCTGCTGGACTTCTTACATGGGATTGTTCGGGTTTAACAATGCGTGCTTATCAAGCCGCTGGTGTCTCACTTCCACACTCATCGGCTGCTCAATCACGTTTGGGAAAGCAAGTATCTGTTAAAGCTCTCAAGCCAGGTGACTTACTGTTTTATGGTCGCCCAGTTTCACACGTTGGAATGTATATCGGTGGCGGAAAGATGGTTCATGCACCGCGCTCTGGTTCACGTGTGAAAATCACAACGAGTGGATCTCTTGGAAGAAAGCCTTTAGTTGGAGCTCGCCGTTTCTGATAAAACGCTATTTGTAACCAACGATTTTGGCCCTCGGGCCGGAGGCATAGAAACCTTCATCATTGGTCTGATTGAACGATTACCGAAATCGAGCATCATTGTTTACACATCAGCCCAAGAAGATACATCTGCTTATGATGCTGACTGGCTAAGCAATTTCGGTGTTGAAGTCATTAGAGACAAGGCAAAAATACTGCTTCCGACACCACGAGTAAATCGAGCAGTTGCCAGAATTGTTAAAGAGCGCACCATCAAGACTATTGCTTTCGGTGCGGCTGCGCCTCTGGGTTGGATGTCGTCAACCTTACGCAAGGCTGGTGCAGAGCGCATAGTTGCACTTACCCATGGCCATGAAGTCTGGTGGGCAAAGGTTTTTCCATTTAATCTGATGATGCGACGCATTGGATCAACTACAGATTCTCTTACCTACCTTGGTGAATTTACTCAAACTGCAATCTCAAAGGCACTGACGACTAAGAGCGCTGCCGCCATGCAAAAAATCGCCCCGGGGATTGATATTGAACATTTCAAGGCAGTGGATGCATCTGCCCTGCGTCATTCGTTGGGATTAACTGGGAAGAAAGTAATTGTTAGTGTGGGCCGTCTGGTCCATCGCAAAGGCCAGGACTTTCTTATCGAATCTATGCCGCAGATACTTGAGCAAGTCCCTGACGCCCATCTTTTACTAGTGGGTCAAGGTCCATACAGAGAGCGTTTAGAAAAACTCGTAAGAAAACATTTAATAGAACAAAACGTCAGCTTTATTGGACGCATTCAATACAAAGATCTGCCTGGCTATATCTGTGTGGGCGATATCTTTGCGATGCCATCTAGATCGCGCTTTGCAGGCCTAGAGGTGGAAGGTTTAGGAATAGTTTATTTGGAGGCAAGTGCCTGTGGATTACCAGTTATTGCTGGTGAATCTGGCGGCGCACCTGATGCTGTAATTGAGGGCGTAACAGGATTTGTAGTAGATGGCACTAACACAGAACAAATAGCAAAGAGAGCTATCCAACTTCTTTTGGATGAAAAGCTACGTATTTCTATGGGGAGTGCAGGACGTGCATGGATTGAAAAGGAATGGCGCTGGCAGATTTGGGCTGGCAAGTTTTCCGACCTACTTGCCAGATAATCCTTGCTCATGCATGGCATGAATTGCCGCAGTTCGATTAGTTACTTCTAACTTTCTATATATCGATGCTAAATGTGTTTTAACTGTGGCAGGACTTATAAAAAGAGTTTTAGAAATCTGGGCAGTGCTTTGGCCTTGTTCTAATTGCACCAGCAAATCAAATTCGCGAGCAGTTAATGTCTTGTGGGAGTGAGCGAATACTTTCTCTAAACCTTGAGCGCTAAAGCTTAAGGGGGAGATGAGGCTATGTTTAATCGATGCCACTAGCGAAGGAATGGGTTCAGATTTTGATACAAAAGCACTTGCTCCAGCTTTCATTGCAGCGCGGATGTAGTTTTCATGATTATTGAGAGTTAAAACAATAATTCCAATCTCGCGTGAAATACCCCTTACCCAACTCACTAGTTCAAAGCCGCTGCCATCAGGCAGGTTGATATCAACAGTCACGACATCTGGTTGTGATGCGGCAATCCCAGCACGGGCTTGGGCGATAGAAGAAGCTTCTGTGATTTCGTTGAAGCCTTCATTGGTAAGGGCGCGCTTTAACCCTTCACGCACAAGTGCGTGGTCATCGACAATAAGTAACTTGCTCATGGTGTGAGCAAATCCAGTGAAATTACAACGTTGGTTCCTGTGAAATCAGATTGGACTTCTAATTGGCCACCCAGGGCCGCAACACGTTCTGAGATTCCTTGCAGACCGTAGTGATTCTCTTTCTCTTGGGCTCCGCCAATTCCATTATCTTGAAAGGAAATACCCAGACGGGTTGCTTGAGAGTGCTGCACTACATTACTAATTATTTCGTTGAATACCCTGGTGAGTTCAATAGATAGATCTGGTTGAGAACTCAGCGATTCATATTCATTGTCTTGTGTGCGAAGTTCCAGAATCTCACTACGCACTTTCTCTATCAATGTATTGATATCAAAGCGCGCAGATCGCAGAGCAGAGCGTTTAACTTCATCGGACTCTTGGAACAACAAAGCATCTAAGCCATAGCCCAACCCCACGAGATCTTGGGCTATGCCATCGTGGAGCTCTTGTGCGAGTTTTACCCGCTGCGTGAGGCTCACATAGTTACTTTGTGAAGAGCTGGTCAATCTCCTTTGCGAATTCCTTCGCAACGACGTGTCGCTTAATTGAAAGCTTCTGCGTTAAGTGTCCACCAGCAATTGTGAAATCTGTTGCCAAAATAGTGAACTTACGGATTGATTCCGCCTTGCTCACTGCCTTGTTGGCATCATCGACTGCGGTTTGAATAACAGCAATGAGATCAGGATCATTAGCAAGGTCGGCCATTGAAGCACCGTCCTTCTTATGGTTTGTGACCCAACCCTTAAGTGCATCTTGATCAATAGTTACAAGAGCTGCAATGAATGGTTGATTATCGCCAACTACTAAGCACTGGCTCACAAGTGGATGTGCACGTAAACGATCTTCTAGTACGGCAGGGGCAACGTTCTTTCCACCTGCAGTAACAATAATCTCCTTTTTACGGCCCACGATGTATAGGAAGCCTTCATCATCGAGCTTTCCTAAGTCTCCTGACTTAAACCAGCCCTCTGAATCAAAAACTTCAGCGTTAGCAGCGTCGTTTTGCCAGTATCCGCCCATAACAATTGCTCCGCGGATAAGCACTTCGCCATCTTCGGCAATCTTGATTGACGTTCCTGGAATTGGGCGACCAACTGAACCAACACGATGAGCACCAGTTAAATTCAAGGTTGCACCAGCAGTTGTTTCAGTTAAGCCGTAGCCTTCTAAAATTGTTACGCCAGCACCGCGATAGAAATGGCCTAAGCGCACACCAAGTGGTGCACCACCTGAGATTGCAGCTTCAACACGACCACCCATACCAGCGCGAATCTTTGAATAAACCAACTTGTCAAAGAGACCGTGCTTGAGTGTGAGAAGTGGAGAGATTCTCTTCTTATCCATTGCTTCTGAATAAGCAACGGCAGTTTCTGCTGCTTTTCTAAATATCTTTCCCTTACCTGCAGCTTCTGCGCGAGCTTCTGCGCCGTTATAAATCTTTTCGAAAATACGAGGAACGGCCAAAACAAATGTTGGCTTAAATGATGCTAAATCAATTGGAAGGCGTCCCAATGGATCACTGCAATGAGCAAGGTGTAAGCCTGAGTTGATAGCACCGATTTGAACCATGCGACCAAAGACGTGAGCAACAGGTAAGAACAACAGAGTTGAACCACCAGGCTTAAGGAATAGATCACTGGCACCCTGCACGACGTTTCCACACTCAGCTAAGAAGTTACCGTGAGTCAGAGAAACTCCCTTAGGTTTTCCAGTTGTTCCTGATGTGTAAATAAGTGTTGCCAAAGTATCTGGACCAAGGGCTGCGCGGCGGCGTTCAATTTCATCATCTGAAACCTGAGCACCGGCATTGCGAAGCACTGTAAGAACATCTTCTGTCATTACCCAGACGTGCTTAGTGTGTGCAGGTTGAACTGTTTGGACTAATTCACGCAGTGCTGGAGTTTCAACAATGATGCCCACAGTTGATGAGTCGTTGAGGATCCAATCAATTTGTTCTGCAGATGATGTGTCATAGATTGGAACTACGACAGCTCCTGCATACCAAATTGCAAAATCAAGAATCGTCCATTCGTAACGCGTGCGGGCCATGATTGCTACACGATCACCAATTCCAATACCGGCAGCGATTAATCCCTTGGCAGTTGCTCGGACTTCCTCGTCAACTTCTCGGGCAGTAACACTCTGCCATCCATCGCCAAGTGGGCGAGACATTGTGATGCGCTCAGGCTCAAACCAAGCGCGTTCTGCAATCAGATTCGTCAGATTGCCAGCAGTAGCTGAAGGGACAAGGGCGGGAGTTGTGACTTCATTCATGGGGCTAACGCTAGCGTGAGAAATATGAATTACGGAAGAGGGTAACCTTTGCCCATGAGCGATTTGAGCAGTTCAACAATCACGATCGATGCCCCTATAGCCGATGTCCAAGGCGCCCTCTTTGCCCTCGACCAGTACCCAACCTGGTCTAGTGCGATTAAGGCCAGTGAGGTCGTTGAAAAGGATGAGCAAGGTCGAGCAACCAAGGTCAAGATGACTATTGATGCAGGCATGATGAAGGATCGAGTGATTTTAGATTACGACTGGAGCCAAGCTCCGGCGCAACTGTCATTCTCACTCGATGAGGCAGATCTTCTCACCGGTATGGATGGTTCGTATTCCATTAAGGCAATCGATGAAGATACGACTCAAGTTACCTATGAGTTAGGTGTTTCTCTTTCAATGCCTGTTCCGGCGATGATGCGTCAAAAGGCGGAGAAGGCAACAATTGATCAAGCACTCTCTCAACTCAAAGCCGCTCTAGAAGCATAATTTCGCACCTATGTCCTTAACAATCGGTATCGATGTTGGTGGAACAAAGGTACTTGGTGGCGTTGTTGATGAATCTGGAAAAGTTCTTACAACTGCCAGAAAAGACACACCACGACAAGGTGGAAGCGCGCTAACACAAACGATTGCCGATGTTGCCAAAGAGTTATTGCAACAACACTCAGTGGCATCGGTTGGAGTATCAGCTGCTGGATTTGTTTCATCGGATAGAAAAACAATGCTTGCAACTCCCAACATCGCTGATTGGAATGGTGTTGATTTAGATCACCAACTCACTGCGCTCATTGGGCTTCCTGTTGTTATTGAAAACGATGCAAATGCTGCTGCATGGGGTGAAGCAAAGTTTGGTGCAGGCAAAAACCAAGATCACATGATGATGCTTACAGTTGGTACTGGAATTGGTGGAGGCATTGTTGTTAACGGTGCGCTCTATCGCGGTGCATTTGGAATCGCTGCAGAGTTTGGACACATGCGTGTTGTTCCTGATGGACACATCTGTGGCTGTGGTGCTAGAGGTTGCTTTGAGCAGTATGCATCTGGAAATGCTCTACTTCGCCATGCACGCGAAGCAATAAATGCCAGCCCTGAAGTTGCACGCAACCTGCTCTCACGCGGAGATGGCACTGTTGCAGGCTTAACAGGCCAAGCCATAACAGAAGCTGCGCGAGATGGCGATGCAGTGGCAGTGGCAGCTTTTAATACAACTGGTCAGTGGTTAGGTGCTGGAATCGCATCTCTTGCTGTTCTTCTAGATCCTGCATGTGTAGTCATTGGCGGGGGAGTAATTGATGCTGGTGAGATTCTTTTGAAGCCAACACGTGAATCACTTGAGCGCAACATGCCTTTTGCAGGCAAGCATCCTTATCCAGAGATTATTGCAGCGCAGTTGGGTAATGAAGCCGGTCTTGTTGGAGTTGCTGACTTAGCTAGAAGCTAATTTTCAAATGGGTATTTCAACCCGATTTGAGAGCGCACGGTATCCATAATCTCCATAATGGCGATGGTGTCATCCCATGTAAGAATTGGTGATTCTTTAGCTCCACTCTTTACTACACGGGCAAATTCAACTGCCTGCTCACGCAAACCATGACCTTTGTAATCAGATGGATACTCAGTGACTGTTCCGTCGAAGAGCGTGACACGCATTGAGGTTGGGTTATAGAAAGTTCTATCAACTTCTAGATAGCCCTTTAAACCTGCAATTACTGCTGTGCAAGGAGTTTGCACGATCATTGTTGTATTCAAGATGGCTTGTGATCCACCCGCGTAGTCCAAAATCATTGAGGTCTGTGCATCTACACCTTTGTCTGTAAAGACGGCTGTAGATGTTATTGATTGCGGAATACCCAAAACCATGTGAGCAAAAGAAATTGGATAGATTCCAAGATCAAGTAATGCCCCGCCTGCAAGAGATGGCTCCACAAGACGTGGAATATTTTGATCAGCTAAACGTTGGCCATGATCGGCGTGAATAGTTGTGATTTGTCCAAGAACTCCACTTGCAACAATTTCGCGAATCTTGCCATAGTGTGGCAAAAAGCGTGCCCACATTGCCTCCATGAGTGCCACATCTTGTGCCTTGGCCGCTGCAACCATTTCTTTTGCTTCACTGGCATTTACTGCAAATGGCTTTTCACATAGAACGGGCTTCTTTGCCTTAAGGGCAGCAATCACATTGTCTTTATGTGATGGATGAGGAGTAGCAACATAAATCGCGTCGATATCTGAATCATTAATGAGTGCTTCATAGCTTCCATATGCTTTTGCGCCAGGGATGCTTTTCACAAAATTCTCAGCTGTCTCTAAATTTCGAGAGCCGACTGCAGCAATTATATGATCACTTAAGTGCGCGATATCAGTTGCAAATGCGCGCGCAATTCCGCCCGTGCCAATGATTCCCCAGTTAAATTGACTCACAGTGCTGCTCCATCATCTTCGTGATATCGGCGATGAAACCAACGATTGACTGCACGCTTTACTGCACGCCACATTGCACCTAGAGATTGTCGTGGGGGATTAGGTGGAATAAAACGGTTTGTATCGTGGACCGCATCTAATTCATCAAGATAGGTTGTTGGTGTAGATTCATCCAGCGACAGGCCAGAAACGATGGAATCGAATTCACTGCGAATAAGTTCCTCTTCATCGAACTCATCAGGGCCTGGACGGGGATTACTCACCCTCAGATAGTGTCATATCTGGCAATAGCCACTAAATTAGAGCCATGCTCAACAACCTGCCGTATGGAACTTTGCGTGCGTTTCTGACGCCATTTTTGATGGCTGGCTTTCGTCCCAAGGTAAGAGGCCTGCGCAATGTTCCGGCAAAAGGTCCGGTCATCATCGCGTCTAACCATTTATCTTTTAGTGATTCAATCTTTATGCCTTTAGTTGTTCCACGCAAAGTTACTTTCTTAGCTAAAAGTGAGTACTTCACATCACCTGGGGCTAAAGGCTTACTTAAAAAACTCACCTTCATCGCACTAGGACAGGTTCCAGTTGATCGCTCAGGCGGGCGCCGAAGTGAAGCTGCCTTGATTACTGGGTTAAAAGTTTTGGCCCAAGGTGCTTGCCTAGGTATTTATCCTGAAGGAACACGCTCACCTGATGGTCGCCTCTATAAAGGTCGCACGGGAATTGCCCGCTTAGCAATTGAATCAGGAGCACCTGTCATTCCAGTTGCCATGGCTAATACTGACAAGATCCAGCCGACAGGAAAAGTAATTCCTAATCTTCACCGCGTGGAAATGCAATTTGGAAAGCCTATGTATTTTGATGGAGATTCCACGGATCTGTTATACCTGCGCGATGTTACAGATCAAATCATGAATGTCATTCAAGCTATGTCTGGCCAGGAATATGTTGATACGTATGCACCAAAGAAATCAAAGCCCGATGACATTAACGTCGCAGGCGAGGAAGACTAAAGAAGGTCTAAAGCATTTCTTGTAGTTAAGAATTGGCAGGTAGTGCAGGTTGGTCCAGATTCTGGGATTTCACCTTCTAGAACTTTAATGAAATCTCCAATCACGCGCATGAAGTTATCGTGATCCCGCTCTACTGCTACATATTTTTGATAGACACCAAAACCACTATTTTCGGGGTTATCGCCAACGGTGTGTGTAGGTTTCCACACAAGCAGACCCATCGATGCAACTTCCACAGCTTTTCCTGCAGCTGGATTTTCAAGTGCAAAAGCGTAGGCCTCTAATTGAGGCGAATAAAAAGCACCGCTATCTCGCTCTGAATCAGATACTTTGCAATCAATTAATCCCACAGTGCCATCATCATTAGTTGAGAGAAGGTCGTATTTTCCTAAAATGCGCCAGCGAGTGTCCTGGCCATTTATTTGTATTGGCTTGCTTTTGACGAATTCACCCCATTTAGTAACAGTTCCAGGGCGAAGAGATGAATCAATAGTTGGCATGTCAGCTCTTTGGAAGAACTCTTCTTGCAGTGAAGATAATGTGCCAACAAGTGGCATGGTCATAGGAGCGGTGACTTTGTACCAATACTTAACCCATAAACAGCGTTTGCACGTTGATAGACCAAAAGTTAAATCTGAAGGGGAGATGTTTTCGCGCGCTGGCTTTATAGGTTTTTTCATATACCTATTGTGGCTCTAGCCACCGACAATTGCTAAGTACAAAACCGATAGGCCCAGCAAAATCATGATGGTTCCACCGCCTGCCCGTAGTTTTTCTAGGCGAGTTGAATCTGTGGCCAGCCATGCCCGCGCAGTTCCTGCTAATAAGCCCCACGTGCCATCGGAGAAAAAGGCAAGGATTGAAAAGATCGCTCCTAGCAAAATCAGCTGCGAGGTGACTTGTCCTTTGTCGCGATCAATAAACTGAGGAAGCACTGCTGCATAGAAAACAATTGCCTTGGGGTTAAGTGCTCCAACCCAAAACCCATCTCGCATGGAGCGAAGCGCAGTGGGCGAGCTATCTCCTTGGTTAGTCATATCTGCTGCGTGAGCTCTGCGCTTTCTGATGGCATCGATACCTAAATAGATTAAGTAAAGGCCACCGCCCCATTGCACCGCGATGTATGCAAGATCTGATCTCTGCAAAATCGGGCCCAGACCAAGGGCTACAAAGACTGATAAGACAAAAGAACCGGAGACATTGCCTGCCACGGTGAAGATTGCAACTGTGCGACCCCAAGCGATGGCCCGAGCGATTACGAATAAAACGCTCGGGCCAGGCGCCAAGATAATAATCATCGCGGCAACGATGTACTCAGCTAACCGCGAAGGAATTACCATAGGTCAGATATTAGTTATTACCCCTTGATGAAGCAATTGAGGCCATAACGCGGTATCCAACAACAGCCACCAATGTTGCATTGATGATTCCGTTGAATGTGTAATCTCCACGAGTCCATGACATATCTGCGATACCGATAATGAGTGCAGATGCTGCGATGATCAAGTTAGTTGAGTTAGAGAAATCAACTTTGCCTTCAATCCAGATGCGAGCGCCAAGAACGCCAATCATTCCGAACAAAGCAACGCCAACTCCACCTAGTGCACCTACTGGTGTGGCACTAAGGACTGCGCCAAACTTTGGAGAAAGTGATAGTCCGACTGCGCCAACTCCTGCAATCCAATACGCAGCAGTTGAATAGACGCGAGTAGCGGCCATAACGCCAATGTTTTCAGCATAAGTAGTTGTTCCTGAACCACCACCGGCACCAGCCAAAGTAGTTGCAAGACCATCTGCCATAAGGGCTGTGCCCATTTGATCATCAAGGTTCTTGCCAGTCATTGCTGCCACTGCCTTAACGTGTCCAACGTTTTCAGCAATCAATACGAGCACAACAGGCAGGAACAAGACGATTGCCTTGCCATCAAATGTTGGAGTTGTAAATGAAGGCAGTGCAACCCACTTAGCTGCGCTAATTGCATCAGTCTTAACATCGCCTTGAATCAAAGCAACGACATAACCAATGATGAGTCCAGCAAAGATGCTGATGCGATTGAGGAAGCCGCGAGATGCAGCTGAAATCAGAGCAATCGATGCCAATGTAATTACACCGATCATTGGGCCAGCTACAAAGTTGTTTTTAGCAGCACCGGCCAAGTTCAAACCAATGACCATAACGATGGTTCCAGTTACTACCGGAGGCAATAACCAGTTAATCCAACCGATACCGGCCTGGCGAACAATGAGACCAACTGCAGCCAAGATCAAACCTGTGACTACTACGCCACCTAGAGCCGCTGACATCCCACCGCCAGATTTAGCTGCAGCGATTGGTGCTAGAAAGGCAAAGGATGAACCTAGATAGCTAGGAACTTTGTTTTGTGTCAGTGCCAGAAATAGCAGTGTGCCGATTCCTGAGAAGAAAAGAGTTGTTGTTGGGGGAAATCCAGTAATGATTGGAACGAGGAAAGTAGCTCCAAACATTGCGGCGATGTGTTGTAAACCCACACCAAAGGTGCGGGGCCATGTAAGGCGTTCATCTGTTGATACAACTGCACCTGGGGACAGGGTCTTACCGTTTCCATGAAGTTTCCATGAGAGTAGAGACATTGCTGACGTCCTTTCAGATCTCCTGAGTTGCCATCCACGAGAGGCGGTTGGCGTTAATGAAAGGGTAGAACTGGGGCGGTGGGTACTGAGTCGTACGCCACACCACAAGGGCAGGTGAAATCTGAGCGTGAGCGTGTTGGAAGTTGCGCCTGTCTACCTATCCCAATAGATTACGGCTTGATATATCGAATGGATACATAGACTGATAGGTGGAAGGGAGTAAGCGATGCGCTCACGCAGTGAATCACTTGAATTTGCCCTCCTTGGCCTTTTATCTCAGACCCCTCTCCATGGCTATGAACTACGAAAGCGCATGGGCACAATCTTTGGACCATTCCGCGCACTTTCATTTTCAGTTCTCTACCCACAGCTGCGCAGAATGTTGGAAGCGGGCCTGATCGAAGAGAGCGTGGTGGACTCTCCATCTCGGCGCTCGCGAATCGTTTATGACATTACAGATAAGGGTCAGGCTCGTTTTGAGAATCTGACAGAGACCGTGAGCCCTGAGACTTGGGAAGACGAAGGATTTGAAATCCGCTTTGCATTTTTTTCTCCAACATCTTCAAAGAACAGAGTAAGAATTCTTGAGGGACGCCATCGTCGCCTTAAGGAGAAAGCAGAGATTCTGCGCGGTGAACTCGAGAAGTCACCGATTGGAATCGATAAATATCTAGAGGAGTGGCGACGTCACTCACTGGACTCAGCTGATCGAGAGATTGCTTGGCTGGAAAAAATGATCAAAACCGAGAGGAAATAGAGTGAACATAACAACCGGTAAAGGCGACATCCGTGTTGCAATCGTTGGCGTAGGAAACTGTGCTAACTCTTTAGTTCAAGGCGTTACGTACTATAAGGATGCGGCCCTTGATCAAGAGATCCCAGGTCTTATGCATGCAACAGTTGGGGCGTATCACATTTCAAATGTGAAGTTCGTTGCAGCCTTTGACGTTGATGCAAAGAAGGTCGGTCTAGATCTAGCTGATGCCATTTGGGCCAGCGAGAACAACACCATCAAGTTCACTGAAGTAGCAAAGACTGGTGTTCCAGTTCTACGCGGTGTAACAAATGATGGTCTCGGTAAGTATTACCGCGAGACAATCAAAGAATCCGATGCCCCTGCAGTGGACGTCGTTGCAACATTGAAGGCAGAGCAAGTAGATGTTTTGATCTGCTACCTACCAGTGGGATCAGAAGTTGCTGCTAAGTACTATGCACAGTGCGCAATTGATGCAGGATGTGCTTTCGTTAACGCACTTCCCGTCTTCATCGCATCAGATCCAGTGTGGGAAAAGAAGTTTGCTGATGCTGGTCTTCCAATCGTGGGAGATGACATCAAGAGCCAGGTGGGAGCAACAATTACTCACCGCATCATGGCTAAGTTGTTCCAAGATCGTGGCGTTCACCTCGATCGCACATACCAATTAAATGTTGGTGGAAATATGGACTTCAAGAACATGCTCGAGCGTGATCGCCTTGAATCCAAGAAGATTTCAAAAACTAACTCTGTAACCTCTCAGTTAGAGCATGACTTGGGTGATAAGAATGTTCACATCGGACCTTCTGACTACATTCCATGGCTAGATGATCGCAAGTGGGCCTACGTTCGCCTCGAAGGCCGCGCTTTTGGCGATGTTCCTCTTAACTTGGAATACAAGCTTGAGGTATGGGATTCACCTAACTCTGCCGGTGTCATCATCGATGCACTTCGTTGCGCAAAAATCGGTCTTGATCGCAAGATTGGTGGAGCCTTGCTCTCACCATCTAGCTACTTCATGAAGACACCACCTGTTCAGTACACAGATGAACAAGCTCATAATAAGGTTGAAGATTTCATTACTGGAAAGATTGAGCGCTAAAAAAGAAGTAGGAATGAAAAGGCCCCCCGGTATTAACCAGGGGGCCTTTTCTAACCCCTCACGGAGAGTTGAGGGTTAAATCGTCGCATCCTCAGGAGTGCGACGAATGTGCATTAACCCGGCGATACCTAACAGGAGAAAAATAATTCCACCGACCAGAGATGCGATAGCTGCATAACCTGCAATCACGCCCAGTGTTCCAAATGCATAGGCTTGAAGGAGCATGCCGCGAAGAGTGTTACCCATGAAAAGTGACTCGCGAAGATCTCCATATTGTTTAATTTTCTCTACATCGGTGCTTCCACCACGCACAAGACCCATGTATGCGCCAGAAACTTCAGAGTATGTAGCTGGCTTACCCATTACTGCAATTGCTGAACCTTTCATGTGTTCCCAGATATACAGATCTGAATAATCTCGAGCCATTTCTCCAGTTATTACTTGCATACCTGCCCACTTAGCCAATTGATCTTTAGTCTCACTTGGCATTGCCTCTGCGGCTGGGAAGGCGATGTTCTGATTGCTTAACTGGCTTTGCACTGAGTCATTAGCAAAATTTGCACCGAAATTGAGCAGTCCTGCAAATATGAACAGAAGTGCTGCTAATCCCAGTCCAACATAAGAAACCAATTTGTCAAAAGTTTTACGTTTCATTTAATTACTCTCCTTTTTAGGCATCGATTGTATTGATGCATTACATAGTTAACTCTTATAACTATGTAGGAAAGTTCGAAAGTGCGAGGGTTACCACTCGATGAATTAAGAAAGTGAATGCGAGAGAGTTAGCCCTCAGGAACTGTGATTCATCTGACAGAAACTAATCGATGTGGCGGTTGCACAATGACTGGCCATCTGCGCCAATTTCAAAGTGCGAACAAGCAACATGCAGTGAATCAAAAGCTTTATCACCGTAATGTGTGCGAAATGCTAGAGCTAGAAGAACTCTCAAGTTTGTTTCACTATCAGATTTAATTCCAAAGACCTGGGCGCTTCGACTGACAGTATTTTCAATTACTTTTTCAGTGTGGGCGGTTTCAGTAGCGATTGCCGAGTTGGATTTACCTTCACATAAAAGGTTGAGAACTAGCTGTTCAAAAGGGGATAGTTCCCGTGTTGCAATAGTGATATCTCTTACCATCGTAATAGCCACCTCTCCGCGGTGTTTCCATTGTCCTACTTTGTTCAAGGGTATATCACCCCTAGGATGCGTCAATGAGTGAAATCTTGACCACACAGGCAGGCTCAGTCCTGACTCTTTCCTTTAATCGCCCAGCAAAGATGAATGCTTTAACCCGTTCGATGTATGCAGGCTTGGCAAAAGGACTCAACGACGCTGCAGGTGATTTTGGTATTCGAGCTGTGATTCTCACCAGTGAAGGTGATCATTTCACTGCAGGCAATGACATCGTAGATTTTATGGA
>JBEATO010000104.1:0-2547 GCA_041161945.1 Actinomycetota bacterium | reverse complement strand
GAAGAAATGTGTCGCCTCGCATCGTCGTGGGGATATGACGGATTAGAAATTGCATGTTGGGGCGATCACTTCGAAGTTGATCGCGCCTTAAACGAACCTGGATATATCGAAGGTCGTCATGCAATCTTGAAAAAACATAACCTCAAGGTATTTGCAATCTCTAATCACCTTGTAGGTCAAGCAGTCTGCGATCATCCAATTGATGAACGTCATAAAGGGATTTTGCCATCGCGACTATGGGGTGATGGAGATCCTGAGGGAGTTCGCCAACGTTGCGCAAACGAGATGAAAGATACTGCTCGTGCAGCTGCAAAACTTGGCGTCAATGTTGTTATTGGTTTTACAGGATCATCGATTTGGCACACTCTTGCAATGTTCCCACCTGTGCCACCATCAATGATTGATGCCGGGTATAAGGATTTTGCAGATCGCTGGAATCCAATCTTGGATGTCTTTGATGAAGTCGGCGTTAAGTTCGCACACGAAGTTCATCCTTCAGAAATCGCATACGACTACTGGACAACCGTTCGCACCCTCGAGGCAATTAAACACCGCCCCGCATTTGGATTAAACTTTGATCCAAGCCACTTTGTTTGGCAGGATCTTGATCCAGTTGGATTCTTATCCGACTTCAGAGATCGTATTTATCATGTGGACTGCAAAGAGTCCGTTAAGCAATTAAATGGTCGCAATGGCCGTTTAGGTTCTCATCTTCCATGGGGAGATCAACGACGTGGATGGGACTTCGTCTCTGTTGGTCATGGTGATGTTCCATGGGAAGCATGTTTCCGCATGCTCAATGCAATCGGTTATAACGGTCCAATCTCAGTTGAGTGGGAAGACGCTGGAATGGATCGTTTAATTGGTGGACCTGAATCACTGGAGTTCATTCGCAAGATGTGCGCGATTGAACCTTCAGCTGCATCATTTGATGCTGCCTTCTCCTCAGGAAACTAATCTAACTACCAAATCAACGCCCGCTTCACTCCTTCTAACTGTGCTAAGGAGTGGGGTGGGTGTTGATTTGTAACCTTACTTCGTAGCGGATTTTGTACGTGCAGCACGTGCTAAAAATAATGCAAATACAAGTGCCAAAACGATCCCCGTGTTAACACCCATTTCCATGAGAGCGCGGTTGAAGTTTTCGGTTGTCTTCTCCTTCTCCATTGTAAGTGATGCGCCGACTGTGAGGATGTGTCGGACAGCGGCAATCACACCGATGATTAAGAAGTTATCTAATTGGAAAACTCCATCAGTAAAGCGCACAATCACAGTGCGCATGATTTCTAGAATGATGACAACAAACAAGATGTCGTTAATTGCTTGAATCATTCCTAATGGGAAAAAGGGACGGGTTTCAATGAGGCGTTGTAGGGTGTAACCAGCAGCCAACATAGAAATTACAAATAATAAAATTCCTAGAAAGCCGTGCAAGATATCTTCAAGTTTATCGATAAAAGTTACAGGGATGAGTGACTCATCTTTTGTGAGTAGACCCTTTACTGATTTGTACTTCATCGTCTCCGCCCTTCAGTGGAATAACTAAGGGTAAATCCAGGCTAGTAATCCCGCAATATCTACGGTCTATTCAGGCCAGCCTCAATTTCAGCGTCAATGCCTGTAAGGGTTCAAATTCATAGGCTTAAGGCCAACATCAAGTGTGTGTGACAGGGCTTTTTGAATGTGACTCGCGTGTAGACATCTCTATTTGAGTGAATTAGCCTTCTCCTGTACCCACCGACTTTGAGGAGTTATACGTGAAAAAACGTTTTGGAATTTTTGCAGCAGTTGTAATTGCAGCTGCGCTAACACTTACAGGCTGTTCTTCATCTGATTCTGCAACATCTGAAAGTGCATCATGTGCCAAGGCAGATCTTGCAACAGTTACTGAAGGCAAGCTAACAATCGCAACAGGCGAGCCTGCTTACTACCCATGGATCATTGATGATGCACCACAGACCGGAAATGGTTTTGAAGGCGCAGTGGCATACGCAGTTGCTAAGCAACTCGGATTCACAAATGATGAGGTTGTATGGGTTCGTACAACATTTGATTCAGCTGTTACACCAGGTGAAAAGAACTTTGACTTTAACTTGCAGCAATTCTCAATTACAGAAGAGCGCAAGACTGCAGTTGATTTCTCATCTCCTTACTACACAGCCCCACAAGCAATTGTTTCATTCAAGGGCAGCAAGATTGATGGAAAGACCACTCTTGCAGAACTTAAGGATGCAAAGCTAGGTGCAGCAGTTGGCACAACATCACTTGATGCAATCGAAAACCAGATTGGTTCAAAGCCTCAGGTATTTAACGATAACGCGGCAGGTGTTTCGGCACTTAAGAACAAGCAGATTGATGGCTTAGTAGTAGATCTACCAACAGCTTTCTATCTATCAGGTGTTGAAGTTCCAAACGGAATCATCGTTGGTCAGTTGCCTTCAACTGGTTCAGGTGATCAATTTGGTCTCTTGCTAACAAAGGGCAGTGCATTAACATCTTGCGTTTCAGGCGCAGTTGATGCAATTACTGCTGATGGCACATTGGCAG
>JBEATO010000077.1:0-26764 GCA_041161945.1 Actinomycetota bacterium | reverse complement strand
TTGGTCTTGGTTGGGCAGTTGGAATTTTCTTGATTGGCACATACTTCTTCTTATCAAGGGAGCGTGAATTTGCCGTCCGTCTCTAGCTCACACAAGACTAATGAAGTTGCTGTTTCAGTTCGCGGCCTTGGTCTTACATACACGACTGCAATTGATCGCAGACCAACTTTAAAAGCACGAGTTAAATCATTGGGCCGTAGGGGAAAACAAACTCGCGTAATCCGCGCATTGGATGAAGTTAATCTTGATGTGGAATATGGCCAGGTATTAGGAATTATTGGAACAAATGGCGCAGGAAAATCTTCATTGATGCGCGTTATTGCAGGAATTTTGCCACCCACACAAGGGCGAATTGAAGTCTATGGAAGCGTGAGTACTTTGCTGGCACTTGGAGTTGGCTTTAATCCATCCATGTCAGGACGCGACAATGTTTATTTAGGTGGACTAGCTGCAGGAATGTCACGAGATGAAATTGATAGCCACTTCGAAGAAATCGCTGAATTCTCTGAACTGGGTGAGGCAATTGATGCTCCGATGCGCACCTATTCATCAGGCATGTATGCCCGCCTAGCTTTCTCAGTTGCGGCAACTGTTCGCCCAGATATTTTAATTGTTGATGAGGCGTTGAGCACTGGTGATGCAAAATTTAAAGAGAAATCCCTCAACCGCATTAAAGAACTACGAAGCGATGATCGTGCCCTGATTCTTGTTAGCCATGCAATGGCAACGTTGGAAGATGTTTGCAACGATGTTGCCTGGCTTCATAAAGGAAAGCTTGTTCAGCGCGGAGATCCAAAAACTGTAATTAATGCATATCGCGAGTTTTTGCAGGTAGGAAAGAGCGCGGCCATCGATGAGGATGTCTAAAGCTTTTCTAGCATTACTTTTTGTATTTTCATCTTTGATTCCAACTGCCCATGCGCAAGATGTCCCTGCAACCTTTTCTTTTCAAGGTTCGGGATACGGCCATGGTGTTGGTTTAAGTCAGATGGGTGCGCGCTATATGGCGCTAGCTGGACAAAGCTCAGAGCAGATTATTAAGTATTACTACAAAGATGTTGTAATTGAGCAAAGAGATGATTCCAAAATCCTGCGAGTGAATATCGGTCACCTACTCACTGCTGCAAAGATTTCAACTGCTACAAAAGGTTCCCAGCTTCAGATTATTCAAGGTGAGGCAGGAAATGAAAGCGTTCTCCCGGTATCTTCTTTAGCTGATTCAATATCTTTCTCAATTATTGGTTCAACAGTTAGTCCACGAGTGACTCTTGGAAAAACAACGCAAGTGCTGACGCGAAGTAGAACTTTCACAATTCGCTGGGCTGGTACACGCTATCTAGAGGGCCCCGACACCCTCATTTCCGTTAATCACTCAGGTGTAACGCAGAGACTTCGCTATGGGCAGATTCAAGTAAAGGCAATCAAAACCCCATCTGGCTACCGGATCGCAATGACTAACTCTGTGCGCTTAGCCGATGAATACCTGTGGGGCATTAGTGAGATGCCATCTTTTTGGCCAGTTGCAGCCCTGGAGGCGCAAGCAATTGCATCTCGCACGTATGCATTGAGCAAAGCAGGCATATATAGAAGTGCATGTGACTGTGATTTATATGGCTCCATCTCCGATCAAACATTCCTGGGTTATGCAAAAGAAATTGAAAGAAAATTCGGAGTGGTTTGGAAAGACATTGTTACGCGCACTGCCGGTTTAACAATTACGCAAGCTGGATTACCAATTACGGCTTATTTCTCCTCTTCATCAGGTGGCAAGACAGAGTTAGCAGTAAATGCCTGGGGAAGTAGCAGGGATTACACGCAGATTGTTGATGATCCTGGTTCTTTAGATTTAGCACTTAATCCACGATTTGTTACCTGGAATCGAGAAGTGCCACAGAGCGTTATTGCAGCTGCATTTGTTTTGCCTGATGTAGTGAGTTTAGAAATACTTGGCATAAATGAAAGTGGAACTGTTGCCCAGATTCAGGCAACTTCTAGTAGTGGTGTGAAGGTAGCGCTACGCGGTGAGACTTTTAGAAGTCGAACTAAAATACCTTCTGCCTGGTTTAGCTTAGTTAGCGTGCAAAATTGAATTAAGTCCGCCCCAAGATCCAGTGCGGTTAATAGCTTCAAGTGCTCCATCGAGTGAATTGCGACGAAAGAGCAAGTTATTGCCACCAGAGAGTGCTGCAGCTTTCACAATCTCTCCATCAGGTAAGCGAACTTTTGAAGCAGCTGTTACATAAGTTCCAGCTTCAATCACACAGTTATCACCTAGTGAAACTCCACAGCCAGAGTTTGCGCCTAAAAGTGATTTTTCACCGATTGAAATAACTTCTTTTCCTCCGCCACTGAGCGTTCCCATAATGGAAGCACCGCCACCAATATCTGAGCCATCACCAACAACAACCCCAGCTGAGATGCGACCCTCAACCATTGAAGTTCCAAGTGTTCCGGCATTAAAGTTAACAAATCCTTCATGCATAACTGTTGTGCCTGAAGCTAAATGTGCTCCCAGTCTTACGCGATCAGCATCAGCGATTCGAACTCCACTTGGAATTACGTAATCAACCATGCGTGGGAATTTATCTACAGAAAGAACAGTCACATGGCCATAGGCAGCTTTTAAGCGTGCACGTGTTGATTCAAAACCTTCAACGGCGCATGGACCAAAGTTTGTCCAAACAACATTATTGAGTAAGCCAAATATGCCTTCGAGTGAGAGGCCATGAGGCTTCACTAAGCGATGCGACAACAAGTGCAAACGAAGATAAGCATCTTGGGCATCAGTTGGAGCTGCAGTTATATCAATTTCAACTTTAACTAATTCGCGAGTGACTCCACGTGCCTCATCGCTTCCAACTAGTGCAGTAAGTTCACTTGGAACAGTTGCTGTCAGTGAACCAAGTTGGGGCGTGGGAAACCAGACATCAAGAGTTTTTCCGGCAGCCATCGTTGCAATGCCGTGGCCTGATGCAATGGTGGTCATGTCCTAAGCCTAACCCCTATCCTTACCCGCATGCGCATCGCAGTCTTTTGTTCTTCATCGCCAACTATTGACCCTAAGTATGTAGACCTTGCCTTTGAACTCGGTGGGGCTATTGCAGCTAACTCATGGGAATTAGTCACTGGGGGCGGTCACATTTCAATGATGGGCGCAGTTTCTAGGGGAGCTCGTCAGGGCGGCGGACGAACTATCGGCGTTATCCCACAAGCCCTTGTTGATATTGAATTCGCTGATCACGACAACGATGAACTACACGTCGTTGAAACTATGGGTGAGCGCAAAGCGATGATTACAGATATCGCGGATGCATTCATTACTTTGCCAGGTGGTGCTGGAACTCTTGAAGAGTTTTTCGAGATTTGGGTTGGTCGCTATTTAAAGTTTCATAATAAGCCAGTAGTAATTCTTGATCCATTTGGAATTTATAACCCACTACATGAATTAGTTGAGCATTTAGAGGTAGAAAACTTTATTAAGCCGGGAATGCGTGAATTAATCTCTTGGACAACAGATGTAAAACAAGCTCTTAAGGCGTGCTCCTAATGTCTAGTAATCACATTGCAATCTCTTTAAAAATAGATGCACCCATTCAAAAGGTTTGGGATTCGCTTGCACAATGGGAAAAACAGGGTGAATGGATGCTTCAGACGAAAGTCTGGGTGACATCAGAGATAACTGAAGGAGTTGGAACCTCCATAAATGCATTTACTGGAATAGGTCCATTGGGAGTTTTAGATTCAATGACGGTAACAGCGTGGCAACCACCACATACTTGCGATGTGCTTCACACAGGCAAAATAATCAAAGGCACAGGCCGATTTCATTTGCGCGAACTCAATGCACAGACGACGATCTTTGATTGGTCAGAAGAAGTTATCGCCCCACGCTTAATCTTTTTGGCGATGCTTCCTGCGCTCTATATAGGTGTGCGCATCTCTTTATCCCGCTTTGCACGAACATTCCGCTAAGACCATCTTCACCCGCCTAGGCGTTAAGAGCCAGTAGCCTTATAACCATGAGCGAGTCCCCAACATTGGCCCAGGTGCTGGCCTCGCTGCCTGAAGAAGAGCGGATCATCTTGACCTTGCACTACATGCGCCAAATGTCACCGGGTGAGATTGCCCTAATGCTTAAGGTGCCAGAGCGTGCAGTAGATGCCGTGATTTCGGCGGGAAAGGCGAGATTGAGCGCGGTTCTGGGCTTATAAGCCCTTCACGATTTCGCGCTAGTGCTCTAAATACGAGATACTTCTCCTCTTGAACTTTCCCCGTCCATCTTTGAAGGAGTCCCCACATGGCAGCCATGAAACCTCGTACCGGTGATGGTCCAATGGAGGTCACAAAGGAGGCTCGTTCTCTCGTGATGCGAATTCCTCTAGAAGGTGGCGGACGTCTAGTTGTTGAACTCAACTCTGAAGAAGCTAATAATCTCAGCGCCGCACTTCATGCCGCGGTTGCATTAGTTAAGAAGTAAATCACTAACAGGCGATAGCCTTCAACGCATGTTCTGGACACTTAAAGCTGCCAAGCCTCACCTTTCACAAGCGATGACCGCTGACTCTATTGCGCTCGCTTTTGCTAAAGATTCTTCAGGTGTTATTTCATTTTCAGGCCCAGAAACATTAGTCCAGGATATTGAAAAGTTTTTTGAAATTAACCTTCTAGATGAGCTTTCATTCTTCTCAGCAACTGGCAAAGAAGGAGAGTTATTCGAAATTCCAGTCAGTGCTAAAGATGCTCAAACAGATCGCATCTTCTTAGTTGGAGTCGGCGATGCATCAACTTCAGCGTTACGTGTTGCTGGAACAACAATTGCAAGAAAAGTTCGCGGCAAAAACACGACGGTGTATTCAGCTTGTGCAATCAGTAGTAAAGATGTCAAAGCCCATGCAATCGCATTAACTTTAGGCGCATATCTTTGGAATCTAAAAACTGGAGAACCTGCAGGCAAGCCAAATTTCTTAATTGCCACAAATGAAAAAGAGGTTATAAATGTTGCTATCACTATTTCGAAAGCAATTACGCGCGCTCGTGATTTGGTTCATACGCCTTCTAATATTAAAACTCCTGCGTGGATGGCTACTAAAGCTCAAGAGTTCGCCAAAGGAACCGGGCTAACAGTAAAAGTCCTTGCTGGAAAAGAGCTCAAAGAGTTTGGTGGATTACGTGCAGTTGGTAACTCGTCTCCAAAACCTGGACCGCGCTTTATTGAGGTGGGCTACGCACCGGCAAAGAAGAAAAATGCGATTAATGCCCTTCCTCACGTTGTTTTAGTGGGCAAAGGAATCACTTATGACACTGGTGGAATAGTTCTTAAACGCCCTTATGACTTAATGATTCCAATGAAAAGTGACATGGCAGGAGCGGCAGTAATTCTTGCTACGTTAACTGCACTTGAAGAATTACAGCCAAATATTCGCGTAACAGCGTTGATGATGTGTGCAGAGAACGCATTTTCAGGCACCGCCCAGCGCCCAAGTGATGTTATTACTCACTATGGTGGAACAACTGTTGAAGTAACTGATACCGATGCAGAGGGACGTTTAGTTCTAGCTGATGGCTTGGCCTATGCCGATAAAAACTTAGATCCAGATTATTTAGTTGATATTGCAACTTTAACTGGATCAGCAACTCTGGGCCTTGGTAAGCAATATGCCGCTATGTATACGCGCGATGAGCAACTTGCACGTGATTTTGAGTTTGCAGGAATTGAATCTGGCGATCGAGTCTGGCATATGCCATTAGTTGATGACTATAAGGATTCTCTTGAAAGCGATGTAGCTGATTTCAATAATATAGCTAAAAAAGTAAAATACTCTGGGGGCTCAATTATTGCAGCACTGTTCCTTGAACACTTTGCTGGTAATCGCCGTTGGGTTCACTTAGATATTGCTGGTACCGGACGAAGTGAAGCTGATGCTGGTGAAAATCCTAAAGGTGGAACTGGCTATGGAGTCCGTTTACTAACCCAATGGATAATGAATCTCAAATGAAAATAGATCCTCATACATATGCTGAAAGCTTTATAACTGAAGATCCATTCAAAACCTATGCACGGGCTCGCGGAGTTGAAATAGGTGCACACGATGTAACCCCGGGCGTAGGTGCCTACCTCAAGCATTTGGCTTTTACGCTCTCAGCACAGTCAGTTGTTGAAATTGGTACAGGTTCAGGTGTTGGGAGTTTGTGGTTGCTTGATGGCATGTTGGCAAGTGGCACCCTGACCTCAATTGATGACGAGATGGAACATACGCAAATTGCTAAGTTGGCATTTGCTGATGCAGAGATCTCAGCAACTCGTTATAGATTAATTACCAACTCAGTATTAGATGTGATTTCGAAGTTGACTGATCGGGCTTATGACTTAGTTGTAGTCCGCCATGATCCTCAAGATTTAGCCTTTGTAATCAGTGAAGCACATCGCATTTTGCGCAGCGGTGGGTCAATGGTTATTGATAGCTTCTTTGGAGGCTCAAAGGTCAATGATCCTGCCCAGAGAGACCCGAAAACTGTGGCGCTTCGCGATGCTGGGAAAATCATTAAAAATGACACAGAGCATTGGGTGACTACCTTGATTCCAACTGGCGATGGTTTGTTAGTTGCTACAAAGTTATAGGAAGATAGGAGCATGATTTTTCCTAGAAAGAAAGTAACCCACAATGCTCGACCTTGGTGGGAAACAAGTGCCCCCAGCAAAAGTTCGCGCGGCAAAATCTTTATCACTGCCTTGCTTGCAAGCTGCCTCGGCGGATTTCTAGGAGTTACCGCAACAGGTGGAACTATTTTTAACTCTGCCAACATAGTTAGTTCTTCAAGCACAATTGAGCGGGCACCAGATTCTGTTGCAGGAATTGCCGCCAGAGTTTTACCTTCAGTTGTTTCGATTAATACCCGCAATTCATCTGGTCGCGGAGGAACAGGATCAGGTTTTGTTTTTGATAGCAATGGTTACATTCTGACCAATAACCACGTAATTGCTGGAGTTGGTAATGGAAATGGTGCTATTCGAGTCACACTCAATAATGGTGATATCTATAGTGCGACCATAATCGGCCGCGATGCTTCTTATGACTTAGCTATTATTAAAATCAGTGGAACTAATCTGCCAGCACTTGAGTTTGGTGATAGCGATAAAGTTGCTGTTGGCGATTCAGTCATTGCAATTGGCTCACCACTTGGTCTTTCAGGAACTGTAACGCTTGGAATTATTAGTGCGAAAGATCGTCCTGTAACTGCCGGAGATTCTGGATCTGGAAGCTCATTTATTAATGCACTACAAACTGATGCAGCTATCAATCCAGGTAACTCTGGAGGCCCATTAGTTGATGCAACGGGTGCTGTAATTGGTGTTAACTCTGCAATTGCAACCCTAGGTTCCTCCTCACAAACTGGTTCTATTGGTTTGGGTTTCGCAATTCCTATTAATCAAGCAAGAAAAACTGCGGATCAATTGATTAAGTCGGGCAAAGCAACATATCCATTCCTAGGAATTTCATTAGATATGAATTTCACGGGGGTGGGTGCACTTGTGGCCAATTCCGGCACATCTATTTTGCCTGGCGGACCCGCAGCTAAAGCAGGGATTCGTGCTGGTGATGTCATCGTTAAATTCGAAGATAAGGCCATTGATTCACCTGAGCAATTAATTGTTGCCATTCGCGCTATGAATGTGGGAGATAAGGTCACCCTGACTTATATCCGAGATGGCAAAGAGGTTACGGCCACCGTTACGTTGGTAGCTGGCAATAACTAGAGGCCTATTTAGAAGGTAGGCTTTCGGCATGTTCTTCGATCTCGGTGCGGGTGAAATCCTCGGCCTTGCTATTTTAGGAATGATTTTGCTCGGACCAGAGCGTCTTCCTAAAGCTGCCGCAGAAGCTGCGAAATGGGTAAAGAAGATTCGCGCTTTGTCACAGACAGCAACGGCAGAGCTTCGTGAGAACTTAGGACCCGGCTTTGAGAATCTTCAGCCTGCAGATCTACGTCCAAAGGCTTTTGTTAAAAAGCAGTTGGGTGAATTATTAGATGACACTCCAGCGCCAAAGCCGGCGCGACCAACTGCAAAGATTGATCCAGATCTCATATGAGTCTCATTGATGCACTTACAAACGCACTCACCACAGTTCAAGACCCTGAACTTCATCGTTCAATAACTGAACTTGGCATGGTTGAGGAGCTAGCAGAAGTCAACGGCGATGTAAGTATCAAAATTTTGTTAACGATTTCTGGTTGTCCAATGCAAGATCGACTTCGCGGTGATATCACTACAGCGCTAAAAAATGTTGAAGGCGTTAAAACCGTTGAACTAGCTTTTGGAGTTATGTCACAAGAACAACGTGATCACGTTAAGAAAGTTGTTCGCGGGGGTCGAGAAAAGACAATTACTTTCGCCCAACCAGAATCTTTAACGCGCGTTATTGGTATTGCATCGGGTAAAGGTGGCGTTGGTAAATCTTCTGTAACTGCAAACCTTGGTGTGGCATTTGCTAAAAAAGGTTTACGCGTTGGAATATTAGATGCAGATGTTTATGGTCACTCAATTCCCCGCTTAATGGGCTTAATGGGTCAACGCCCAACGGCTATTGATCAACTCTTCATTCCACTTGAGTCCTTTGGCGTAAAAGTTGTCTCTATGGAGATGTTTAAGCCAGAGCGCTCAGATCCGGTTGCTTATCGTGGGCCACTCTTACACCGCGTGCTAGAGCAACTACTTTCAGATGCGCACTGGGGCGATTTAGATGTCTTACTCATCGATTTACCTCCTGGCACTGGAGATTTAGCTATCTCGCTTGGACAACTTATTCCTAACTCAGAAATTGTTGTTGTAACTACACCACAAATTGCTGCAGCTGAGGTTGCAGAGCGTGCAGGAAGAATTGCGCACCAGATTCATCAACGCGTTATTGGTGTTATTGAAAACATGTCTGAATACGGCTGTCCAACATGTGGTGAGAAAATTGCTTTATTTGGCTCTGGTGGGGGAGAAGAAACTTCTAAGCGCTTATCAGCACTTGTTGGCATTGATGTTCCACTTTTGGGAAAAATTGCATTTAATCCAGAACTTCGAACCGGTGGCGATGACGGAGTTCCATTGGTTCAAGCAGCACCTGAGTCAGATTCTGCACAAGCCATTCTTGGAATTGCAGAGATTCTTGTTAAGCGCAGCAAATCTCTAGTGGGTGTTCGCTTAGGTATTTCGCCGGAGAGCAATTGATTTCGCAAGGCGACTCGCGCGATAGTCACACGACTATTCCAGGAAGACCCGATTTAATTCGCCTAGGTGTCGGAATCATGGGAATTGGAACATCAGGCCCACTTATTGCAATGAGTGCAATGCCAATTCCTACATTGATTTTTTGGAGAAATCTTGGTGGGTCACTACTGACACTTCCTTTTGCTCTCAAACATCCAAGAGATCGCACAGGTATTAAGTGGTCTATCTTGGCTGGCTTTATCTTGGCTATTCACTTTGTGGGATTCTTTCTTGCGATGCGCTGGACAAGTGTTGCTGCCGGTACTGCCCTTGTTGCATTGCAACCAATCTTTGCCGCCTTATTCGTAAAACTCAGCGGTGGTCATATTCCTTCGAAAGCCTGGCTCGGAATGATTGTGAGCTTTTCAGGGGTGCTTTTGATATCAGGAATTGATTTACAGATCTCCTTCCGTGCATTTTTAGGTGACATTGCAGCACTTATCTCTGCAGCTCTTGCCGCTCTTTACATGATTGTTGGATCACGTGCACAGCGAAGCCTTGAAACAACTGTCTACACATCTGTCTGTTATTTCGTTTGTGCCATCACGGCATTGCCAATGGCGTTGGTGATGGGTTTTCCAATATTTAATTTCTCTGGGCGCGAATGGTGGATTCTTTTAGGTCTTATTGTTGGAGCACAGATTCTGGGCCATTCAATGTTTAATGCCACTCTTAAGCGTGTATCACCGGCAATTGTTTCCCTAATAATCTTTTTCGAAGTTCCAGTCAGTTCACTGCTGGCTTTTTGGTGGTTGGGACAAAAGCCACCACTTGGAATTTTGCCTGGAATAGCATTGATCTTAATTGGTTGTGTTTTAGTTGTTACTCGCTCAAGACCTGGGGCAGTGGAGCTAACTCCATGATTGATTTACATACTCACACTAATAAAAGTGATGGCACAGATAGCCCTCGTGAACTAGTTAATAAGGCAATTGTTCAGGGATTAACGGTTCTTGGGATTACTGATCACGACACAACTTCTAGCTGGCAAGAGGCAACGGAAAGCTTGCGCGGTAATTTAACGTTGGCACTTGGTAGTGAAATATCTTGCTTAACCGAAGATGGAATAAGCGTTCATATGCTTGGTCTTCTCTTTGATGGTGCACACAAGCAAATGCAAGTGATGCTTGAGGAAACTCGTGATGGACGAATGCCTCGTATGCGCAAGATGGTTGAGAAGATGCAGGTAGCAGGCATTGATATCTCAATGGCAGATGTTGAAGCTGCGCGCCCTGATGGCGCAACACTTGGTCGCCCGCATTTAGCTGATGCCTTGGTTAATAAAGGCATCATTTCTACACGCGATGAAGCATTTCAAGGCATGCTCAATAATGATTCCCAGTTTTATGTCTCCCATGCAGCCCCAACTCCAGCTCAAGCAATTGCAATGATTCGAAGCGCTGGAGGAGTTGCAGTTATTGCTCACCCTTTTGCATCGCATCGAGGTCACATTCTTAAAGCCAGTGATTTTCAAGGGTTAGTAGATGCTGGTTTAAATGGAATTGAAGTTGATCATAGAGATCAAAATCCAGAGGAAAGAGCGATGTTGCGCTCAATTGCCACAGAATTGGATTTAGTAATAACTGGTTCCAGCGACTACCACGGAAGCGGTAAACTGAACTTACTTGCAGAATTTCAAACCAGCCCAGGACAATGGGAAAAACTTGAATCTCTTGCCGATAAGCGAAGGGTGGTACGAGCATGAAAGCCAGCGCATTAACTTTTGCAGTCCAATCATTTGTGACTCTATTTGTGATTATGGATCCACCTGGTGCCACACCAATTTTCTTAGCCTTAGTTGCTGACAAGTCGGCAAAAGAGCGCAGAATCCTTGCAATAAAAGCTGCTTTAGTTTCATTGCTTGTCATTTCAATTTTTGCACTCTTTGGCCGCTTTATTTTGAGCTATCTCAATGTCTCAATCGCAGCATTACAAGCAGCAGGAGCTCTATTACTTTTGCTTATCTCCTTAGATCTTTTAACCGGAGGTAAGGGAAGCGGCCGTGGAGATTCTAAGGATGAAAACATTGCACTTGTACCTCTAGGAACCCCATTGCTAGCAGGACCTGGCGCAATCGTTGCAACGATGATTTTCGTTCAGCAAATAGATAGCCCAAGCATGGCGATGGGCTTAGTTGGCGCAGTTATTGCAGTGCACGTTGCAATTGCAGCAGCGCTCATGGCATCAACAACGATTATGAAGGTGATTAAAGAAGCGGGCGTGACCTTAGTGGCACGTATTGCTGGTCTTTTACTTGCCGCGATTGCAGTTCAGATGTTGGTCGATGCAATTCGCGTTTTTGTTACGACTTAACTCTCTTTAAACTTCTTTGTTCGTGTGCGAGTTCGCTCAATCTTTGGCTTTGATTCAGCCTTCTTCTCTACACGTTTTTCAGTGACAGCCTTTTGTTGCACAACAGGCTTGCTCTTAGTGAGTCGTCCCGTGGAGCCTGCTGGAATATCTAGAACCTCATAAAGGTGCGGGGAAGAGGAATATGTCTCTTCTGGTTCAGCTAATCCAAGATCTAGAACTTGATTAATCATCTTCCATCTAGCTAATTCATCCCAGTCAACGAATGTGACTGCAATTCCATGTGCACCGGCGCGCGCTGTGCGACCAATACGGTGAACATAAGTCTTTTCATCTTCTGGACACTGATAATTAATTACGTGTGTAATTCCATCGATATCGATTCCCCGAGCAGCCACATCAGTTGCAACGAGGACATCTGACTTACCTGCCTTGAAATCACCTAAAGCTTTTTCACGAGCGCTCTGTCCGAGATCTCCATGGATAGGTGCTGCTTTAAAGCCGCGCTCCATAAGATCCTCAGCTGTTTTTTGGCAGGTGCGCTTGGTGCGACAAAAAACCATTGTTGGGCCGCGGCCTTCAGCCTGCAAAATACGGGCCAGCATTTCAATTTTATCCATGGCATGAGCGCGCAGAACATGCTGCTTGATGCGCGTAACAACCGCACCTTCATCTTCTGAATCTTGAGTGCGAATATGAATTGGTTGATTCATAAAGCGGCGGGCAAGGGCAATGATGTCTCCAGGCATAGTTGCTGAAAACAACATGGTTTGCATGCGATTAGGAGTATTAGCCAAAATCTTTTCAACATCAGGCAAGAAACCAAGATCTAACATCTCATCTGCTTCATCTAAAACTAGGCGTGATACTTGCTTTAAACGCAGTTGACCTTGGCGCGAGAGATCAAGTAAACGACCTGGTGTACCAACAACGATTTCAATTCCAGCTTGGAGCGCTTCAATTTGAGGTTCAAATGCTCGGCCACCATAAACCGCTAACGTTCTTATTCCACGGTTACTTGCTAGCTCTTCAATGTCTTTTGTTACCTGTGTACAGAGTTCACGAGTTGGAACAACGATCAGAACCTGTGGCATTCCTTTGTGCTCAAAATTAGCCCACTCTGCATCATTGGGTGCAATTACTCTCTCGATAACAGGAACACCGAAAGCCAGAGTCTTTCCTGTTCCTGTTTTAGCTTGGCCAATAACGTCACCATCACTAAGTGCGATGGGCAAAACCATCTCTTGAATAGCAAAAGGTGCGATGAAGCCGTGAGCATGCAAAGCCTCAATGGTTTCAGGGCGAAGTGGGAGTTCTGCGAAAGTTTTCGACACGTTAAATGGCGCCAGAAATTTCTTTATTTGTGGAGCTCATAGATGTAATCCTATCGGAGTTAATTGCGAGGGAATCCCGAAATTCCTCGCCACATGAGGTTGTTGACCAATTCAACTGCCTGTTCACGCGTTAATGTGCTGTCTCGGTCTAACCAGTGACGTGCTGTTACTTGGGCATATCCAATCATTCCAACACCTAAGAGCATTGAAGCCTCTTTTGGAAGACCTGTATCAATTGAAATAACGGCACTTGCTGCAGCTGCGCAGTCATAAGTCATTCGATTTAAACGCTCACGTACTGATGGTTCAACACTCATATCGCTTTCAAATAACAATCTAAATGCTTCACCTTCTTTTTCAATAAAAGTGAAATAAGCATCAACTGTGGCATGCACACGGTTGGCGTTATCAGGAGTAGAAGCAATTGCCCTCTGAATTTCAAAAACGAGTGAGTCAATATGTAAATCAAGGACTGCAAGATAAAGATCTAGCTTTGATGGGAAGTGCTGATACAAAACTGGCTTACTGACATTTGCACGATCTGCGATCTCATCCATTGCAGCAGAGTGATAACCAGCAGCAGTGAAAACCTCTAGGGCTGCTGAGAGCAAAAGTGCACGGCGCTCATCACGAGGCAAACGCGGCTTATTTGATGTATCAATTGTGCTCATTGGTGTAATCGTAGAGGCAGTAGAGGCGATTGCGCTAATAGCTGTAGCAACGCATGCGTAGATACGGCAGAATTAACCTCCTATGAAAACTCCACCGCTAGTTAATCCGGGCCCAGCATTAAGTGGTGAACAAACGCGTCGATATAGTCGCCAGATCGTGATTCCTCAGATTCAAGCAAGTGGCCAAGAACGTATTGGAAACGCAAAGGTTTTGTGTATTGGTGCCGGTGGGCTTGGCTCTCCCGCTCTTATGTATTTGGCAGCAGCAGGGGTTGGAACAATTGGAATAGTTGATTTTGATACAGTGGATGAAACTAATCTGCATCGACAAATTCTTTATGGCCAGTCAGATATTGGAAAGAAGAAAGTTGAAGTTGCAAGAACTAAAATTCAAGAAAGCAATCCTTTGGTTATAGTTAATACTTATCCAGTAAGAATCACTACGACAAATGTTCTTGAAATTATGACTGACTATGACATCATCATTGATGCAACTGATAACTTTGCTACGCGCTACTTAATAAATGATGCTGCAGTCTTGCTCAATAAACCTTATGTGTGGGGTTCGGTTAATCGCTTTGACGGACAAGCGGCGATTTTTTGGAGCTCTCTTGGTCCGTGTTATCGCTGTCTACATCCAACACCTCCAGCCCCAGGCACAGTTCAAAACTGTGCAGAAGCGGGTGTCTTAGGAGTTTTGTGTGCATCAATTGCATCTATGCAGGTAAATGAAGTCATTAAGGCAATCACTGGTATTGGCGAGCTTCAAATCGGAAAGCTCATGATCTATGAGGCCTTAGAGGCGGAGTATTCAAAGATTGATATTCATAAAAATCCGCATTGTGTGATCTGCAGTGAGAATCCAACACAGGTCAATCTCTTAGAGAACTATGAAAGCTTTTGCGGTGTAGCTTCAGCACCAGAAATCTCCGTTGAAGATCTAAAGAAGAAGTTTGCGGCAAATGATGACTTTATTCTCATTGATGTCAGAGAACCCGAAGAATTCGCAAGCTCAAGAATCCCTGGTTCAGTGTTGATTCCCAAGGCTGCTTTTTTCGATGCAACTGCTTTAGATCGCCTTCCCAGAGATAAAGAGATTATTCTTCACTGTCGCTCTGGGGTTAGATCTGCTCATTGTCTAGCCATCATTCAAGGCGCAGGCTTTATGAATTCACGCCACTTAAGCGGGGGAATACTTGCATGGGAGAAGTTATGAAAAGTTCTTATCAGGGCTATCGAATTCTACTTGTGCATGCTCACCCTGACGATGAAACTATTAACAACGGTGCAACAATGGCCCTTTATGCTTCACTAGGCGCAAAAGTAACTTTAGTAACTTGCACGCGAGGAGAAGAAGGAGAAGTTTTAGTCCCTTCTCTTTCTCACTTAGCAAGCAGTGAAAAAGATGAATTAGGAAAACATCGAGAAATTGAATTAGCTCTTGCCATGAAAGCTTTGGGTGTTACTGATTTCAGGTTTTTAGGTCACTATCGAGATAGCGGAATGATGGGGACGGAACCCAATGAGCGCCCAGATGTTTTCTGGCAGGCTGATTTGGATTCAGCTGCAGGCGAGCTTGTGAAAATAATTGAAGAGGTGAAACCTCATGTGCTGATTACTTATGATGAAATCGGTGGTTATGGTCACCCCGATCACATTCAAGCCCACCGGGTTGCTATGCGTGCAAGTGAATTAGCATCATGGCAGATACAAAAGATTTACTGGAACACAATCCCTAAATCAGTTATTGCCCAGGGAATGGAGGCGATGAAAGAAATAGGTTCAGATTTCTTTGGCGCTGAAAACGTTGATGATGTGCCTTTTGCTAAAGATGATTCATTCGTCACGACATTAATTAATGGTAATGATTTTGTGGATGCCAAGATGGCGGCTATGAAAGCCCATGAAACCCAGATTGAATTAGATGGCCCATTCTTCGCCCTCTCAAATAACCTGGGGCTACAAGTCTGGGGACATGAGTACTACACCCTAGTTAAGGGGCAAAAGAGCGAGCCTTTTGATGATCAGGGCCGTGAAAGTGATTTAACTTCTGGAGTAGTTCTCTAATGCGAAAACTCTATGCAATTATTCTTGGCGCTGGCCTTGGTGCTGGCTCGGTATTTTTGCATTCATCTCTAGTCCCATTTGGTTTGATTTTTGTGCTGCTTGCAACTTTGGTCGGTATTTGGAGTATTGGTCGTTTGTGGGGCGGACGAACTCTAAAAATATTGGCTGCAGTGGCTTGGACTTTTGTAGTGTTGCGTGCAGGCATTCCAGGCATTAATGAGGAGTACTTGATTGAAGGTAGCTCTGTTGGAATTTCACTGATCAATATGGGATTTCTAGCTTTAGTAATTGCAATCTTGCTTCCTGCTTAACGCCAGTTCCAGCTTTGCCCTTCAGCTCCGTCCATAATTTCAAGTCCACTTTCTTCCAACTTAACCCTTAACTCATCACTCTTAGCCCACTGCTTTTCATTTCTTGCGATTTGTCGCAGTTTAAGAATCTCTTCTTGTTCTGAAGTTAAAGCTTTGACTACTTCTTCTCGCTCAAGATCAAGACCCAGTATTTGATCAGCGAAGAGAAATAGCGCTGCTCGATTACTGATGTCATCATTCTTTTCAAGGTTGCGCAGATATTGAATGGCTTTTGGAGTGTCCAAATCATTATCAAGAATCTCTAAAAATGCTGGATCTCTCACTGCAATCTGTGTTCCCCATGTTTTAACTTTTTTGCGCCAACGTTTAAGAGTTGCATCTGCAGCTTCAATTGAGGCCCACGTTAAATCCATTTGGGATCTATAGCGGTTTTCTAGGAAACACAATCTCACGGAAAGGGGATCAAAACCCCGATCTATAACATCTTTAAGGAGGACAACGTTTCTGGCACTTTTTGACATCTTGCGACCTTCAAAAAGCAGATGCTCTCCATGAAGCCAAAGATCCACGCTCTCATTTCCAGTGATTGCATTTGATTGAGCCCGCTCATTTTCATGATGTGGAAAGCGCAGATCTATTCCACCCACGTGAAGATTGATATGTGAATTCAAGAAGTGCAATGACATTGCTGAGCACTCAATATGCCAACCAGGAAAACCAGGGCCCCATGGTGAATCCCAAATCATTTCTCTGCGTCCACCAGCGCTCTTCCAAAGCGCCCAGTCAGCATGAAAACGTTTTGCTTCATCTTCGCTGTATTCATAACGATGGCCAGGCTTTAGAGCATCTAAGCGATTGCCACTTATTGCGCCGTAACTTGGAAAAGCTTGCGCTGAAAAATATACCGTGCCATCTTCACCCACATATGCAAATTCCTTAGCGATGAGTTGCTCAATCATGGCAAGCATTAATTCAATGGATTCGCTAGCTCTTGGATATGCATCTGCCTTTTCAATATTCAGACGTGCTAAATCAGTGTGAAAACCTGCTTCGTATTTTCGTGCAACTGTGAATGGATCAATAGATTCAGCTTTAGCTTGGGCAAGCATTTTGTCTTCACTCTCAATATCTTCAGACATATGACCAACATCGGTAATATTTTGAATAAGTTTCACATTAACGCCATTAGCTATGAGAACACGGCGCACGAGATCTGAAAGCAGAAATGTTCTTAAATTTCCTACATGTGCATCTCGATAAACCGTAGGCCCGCAGCAATACATTGTTGTTGTGCCATTAGTTGAAGTAACAGGCGCAAGCTTTCTAGATGCCGTGTCATAGAGTCGAAGGCTCACTTTTTCTCAACCACTTCTTTCCATAGAGCAATCTTGTCGTAGGAAAATTCGATGAGTTTTCCATGTCGATTGCGAAGGGTGATGGGGGACTCGAGATGGCCCACGATGTCGCGGAATCCGCCCTCGGGATCATGCAAGCGGATGGTGACTCGCTTTCCGATGAGGGCGCTAAATGTGGCCTCTAGACCCTGATTCATGGCTCAACGATAAACCTTAACTTCAAATATCGCGCTAAAAGAGCCGATACGATTACAATCTGGGAGTTGATAACTAATAGTTCTTACGGAGGCAAGTCGTGACTTATGTGATCGCTGAACCATGTATCGATGTAAAAGATAAATCGTGCATCGCTGAGTGTCCTGTGGACTGCATCTATGAAGGCGATCGCATGCTCTATATCCAAGCCGATGAATGCGTTGACTGCGGTGCGTGTGAGCCTGTGTGTCCGGTTGAGGCTATTTACTATGAAGATGATGTCCCACCACAGTGGAAGCAATTTGGAAAAGTTAATACAGAGTTTTTCGTTGAAATCGGTTCACCAGGTGGAGCCAGCAAAGTCGGAGCTACTGGCACCGACCATGAACTTGTAAAAGCTCTACCCCCTAAGAGCGAGTAATTCTTCTTGCGCTCTTCACTCCCAGATTTCCCCTGGGACGCTCTTGCCCCCTACGGAGATAAGGCCCGTGCGCACCCTGGCGGGATTATTGATCTCTCCGTTGGAACTCCAATAGATCCAACTCCTGAATTTATTCAAACTGCTTTACGTGATGCCTCTAATTCACCTAGTTATCCAGTCACTGCTGGCACGCCTGAACTACGTGGCGCAATAACCGCTTGGGCTAAATCTCGTTTAGGTGCCACCGGTGATTTTGATGTTCTACCTGTCATTGGCTCTAAAGAGTTAGTTGCATGGCTACCAACAATTTTAGAATCTAAGAAAGTACTTATCCCAGAGATTGCTTACCCCACCTATCACGTGGGTGCATTGATTGCACAAGCACAGTCAATTCCTGTTCCTATTAGTGCAAAGAGCTGGCCTAGCGCTGATTTAGCTTGGTTGAATTCACCATCAAATCCAACTGGGCGAGTCCATAGCATGGACGAAGTTAAGGAAAGCATTGCTTGGTCAAGAGCAAACGATGCCGTCTTAATTTCAGATGAGTGCTATTTGGAGTTTGAGCACAATGCCAAACCAACATCAGTCATGGCACTGACTGAAGGCAACAACAAAAATATTCTGGCGCTTCACTCACTATCCAAGCGCTCTTCAATGGCTGGATACAGAGCGGCATTTATGGTGGGTGATTCTTCGTTAATCGCAAAGATTCGTGAACTAAGAAAGCATGCAGGCATGATGGTTTCATTGCCTGTGCAAAAAGCAATGACTGTTGCACTTAGTGATGACTCACATGTTGCCGAGCAGCGCGCACGTTATAACGCACGACGTGATGCCCTGCGTCCAGCTCTTGAAGCTTGCGGATTTAAAATTGAATTTAGCGATGCAGGTCTCTACATATGGTGCACGCGTGATGAAGATGCATGGACAAGTGTTGATTGGTTAGCCGAGCGGGGAATCTTGGCTACACCAGGTAGTTTCTATGGCGAAAAGGGAAAGAACCATATTCGCATCGCAATGACTGTCACTGATGCAGCCATAAAAGATGCAGTTAACCGCTTAAAGGCTTAACTGATGGCCGTTGGAATCCTTCTAGTTGGTGGCTTTGGAACACGGTTAATGCCACTGACTAAAAACACACCAAAACCAATGCTGACAGTTGCTGGCTTGCCAGTAACAGAACATCAATTAGCTATGGCAAAAAAGGCAGGAATAACCACGGTAGTTCTAGCTACTTCTTATCTATCTGAAGTCTTTATTCCCTATTTTGGAGATGGATCTAAATGGGGAATGAAACTGCTCTATGCCGTTGAAAAGGAGCCTTTGGGCACAGGCGGTGCGATTAGGAATGCAGCAAAACTGTTGCCAGGTGATGAATCTGTTGTTGTCTTTAATGGTGATGTTTTAAGTTCACACAATTTGGCGCTACAAATTCAAGAACATGAAGAAAATGGGGCTGATGCAACGCTACATTTAACTACAGTTGAAGATGCTCGTGCATATGGTTGTGTTCCAACTGATTCTGACGGGCGTGTTACGGCTTTTCTAGAAAAAATGCAGAATCCAGTCACAAATACTATTAACGCTGGATGCTATGTTTTCAAACCTTCGGTTATCCAATCAATAGAGCCAGATAAAGTTGTCAGTGTTGAAAGAGAAGTTTTCCCTAATCTTGTTGCAAGCCACGGAAAAGTATTTGGTTTCATTGATGATTCTTATTGGCTAGACATTGGCACACCACAAGCCCTGCTTAAAGGTTCAAGAGATTTAGTTACAGGCTTAGCTGATTCCTCTGCACTCACTGCAGATCTTGTTGAAAGTGTGGGCAAAGATTTCTTAATTATGAAAGGCGCACAGGTGGACCCATCGGCGCACATTGATGGGGGCAGCTGTGTTTCTAGCGGCGCTGTAGTTGGGGCAGGTGCCCACATTTCAGGTTCCATTATTGAATCTGGGGCTCGCGTTGGTGCAGATACAACCATCATTGATTCATTCATCGCATCAGGGGCGGTTGTGGCCGATTCAGTGAAAATATCGGCATCTTTTGTGACAAATACAGAAATAATTGAAATCCCTGCCTGATTTAAGCGTGAATCTCTTCCGATAAGGGCCCATCTCGGCTTGACTTATTCGACTTACACGCGTGTAATTCACTCTTAAGTAAGTCTTTTCCAAGAGGGATGAGACCTGAAGTTTTCAAGGAGAATCGACGATGCCGATTAAACCTGAAGCCACGAACTCCCCAACCCCCACCACTGGCCCAAAGATCACGCTAGCGACCGGCGAGAGTATTGAACTCTCTTGGCAAGAACGCGCATTGTGTGCGCAAACAGATCCAGAAGCATTCTTCCCTGAAAAAGGCGGCTCAACTCGCGAAGCAAAGCGTGTTTGTCTTTCATGCGATGTTCGTTCAGAGTGCTTGGAATACGCACTTGCACATGACGAACGTTTTGGAATTTGGGGCGGACTATCAGAGCGCGAACGTCGTCGCTTAAAGCGCCGTTCTGCGTAAGTTTTTAATCCCAACTCTTTAAGAGATGGTGGTTTAGTTGTGGCAATAACAGATAGACATTCAGTAACCGCAATTGTTGTTACACACGACGGTGAAACTTGGTTACCTGCAGTTGTCGCTGCATTAGCTTCACAAACCAGACCTGCAGATCAAATTGTTGCAGTTGATACAGATTCAAATGATTCATCCACAAAACTTATTAAAGCTGCCCGCATTCCATTAATTGCAGCAGATCGCGATTGCGGATTTGGTGATGCTGTTGCGCTCGCTGTGGCGAAGATGCCAAAACATATCGAGGGCGATAGTGAATGGATCTGGTTGATTCATGATGACTGTGCGCCAACACCTACTGCACTAGAAAAACTATTAGAAGCAATTAATGATCGACCTCAAGTTGCAATGGTGGGGCCAAAACTTCTTGGTTGGCATGATCGCACTCACATACTTGAAGCTGGAATAAGTATTGCTGGCAACGGAGCTCGCTGGACAGGTCTTGAAACTGATGAATATGACCAAGGTCAACATGATGGTATTCATGATGTTCTCTCAGTGAGCACAGCAGGTGCGTTAATTCGTCGTGACATATTTGAAGAACTTGGTGGTTTTGATTCAAACCTCTCCCTATTTCGCGATGACATAGATTTTGGCTGGCGAGCCAGAGTTGCCGGTCATGGAGTAATTGCCACCACTGCCGCTGTTGCTCATCATGCTCAAGCCTCGGCATCAGAGCGACGTAGCGTTGATGTAAACGGCGCATTCTTACATCGCCCATTACTTCTAGATCGCCGAAATGCCGCTTACGTTTTATTAGCTAACTCATCATGGTGGATGATTCCGTGGCTTTCAATTCAATTGTTAGCCTCTGCAATGGCTCGCGCAATTGGTTATTTGTTAGCAAAGCTTCCTGGGTATGCAGCTGACGAACTATTGGCTGTGGCTACTTTGATTATCAAACCTGCAGAGATTGTTAAAGCAAGAAAATTTAGAAAGACAAAGCGTTTAGTGTCTGCCCGCGTTATTTCTTCCTATATCCCACCTCGCTGGTCACAGATTCGTTTATCTGGAGCCCGCGTTGCAGAGGCTATAAGAGCAAAAGTTATACCCGTTACAGAGAGCACTCCAGTCTCTGTCTTAAGTTCACTTGAAGATGAAGACCTACTGGTACCAACTCAGCGTTTTCAGATAAGTAAGTTGTTAAAAAACCCAGCAATATTTGGATACCTGCTACTTGCCATAATTACTCTCATTCAATCCCGAAATCGTTTTGGAGCATTAAACGGTGGTGCACTTGCAGCATCACCAAGTGGGGCCCGAGATTTATGGGGGTTCTATTTTGAATCATGGCACCAAGTTGGTATGGGCAGTTCACATGCATCTCCTGCCTGGATTGCAGTTCTTGCAATGGCATCAACTCTGCTTCTTGGTAAAGCACCGCTTCTCATAACAGTGTTCTTTTTGGCCGCCCCTCTTCTGATCATGTGGTCGGGCCACACATTCCTACGAAAGCTTTCAAACAATCAATTTATAACAATTCCTGCCAGTTTCTTATATGCGCTATCTCCAGTTGCTCTGGCCTCTGTGAACTCAGGGCGCTTAGCAACTCTTGTTGCCTTAATGATTGCCCCTCAAATTCCAATGATTCTAAGTTATTGGAAGCAAGTAGAGCTCAATAGCTGGCGTCGCATCTATGGTTTATGCATTTTGTTAGCGGTCTTAACTTCATTTACTTTGATTACAACACTTGTTAGCTTGGGCGTGATTGGATATGCGATAGTCACTGATTATTATGGAAAACTAGCCAAGCCTCTATTTCTTGCAAGGCTTTATAAGCGTCTAACGTTGTTGATATTCCCATTCATACTGGTTGCACCGTATTCATTTGAAGCACTCGTTCGTCCTGCACGTTTTCTTGCCGAACCAGGTCTTAACCTGGCAGGAGGTGCTGCTGCACTAGTTCTTTCAGGAAATCCAGGCGGTGCTGGATCTCTACCGTGGTGGGCTATTAGCCCCATTCTGCTTCTACTCATCACTGCTCTATTTTCATCATCAAATGCTCGTTCGTTCGCACAAGTTGGTATCTCATTTATGTGTGCAGCGGTTCTATTTTCATCAATCTCGATCACGGTGCACGGCAATAGCTCAGGCACGCGCACATGGGTTGGAACATTATTAGTTGGCGCAACTCTTTCATCAGTTGCAGCAGGAGTTGTGATTCTAGATCGCTTGCGAACTATTCTGATTGCAAGCAATATTCACTACCGCCATATCTTGGCTGGATTACTTTTGATTATTACCACGATTTATTCAGTCTCTAGTATTGGTTGGTCTATTACTGCCGGTGCTGATTCTCCAGTGCAGAGCAATATGAAGGGGGTAATGCCAGCCTTCCTAACTGCCGAAGCTGATACAAAAACCTTAGTTTTGCGCGAAGTTGGATCTGCAAATTCAAAATCAATTCAGTACTACATCTCACGCGGTGAAGACATTTTACTAGGTGAGCCTGATGTTGCACCTGGGCAAGTACGAGCGATTGAGATTGCAGCTCAGGAACTCATTGATGGTTCTGGTATTAGTAGTAGCCAAGTTTTCTCTTCATATGGAATTAAGTATGTCTTTGTCAAGAATCCTTTCAGCCGCAATGTGGTTCGAACAATTGATGGTCTTGGTGGATTCGCTCGCACTTCGGCAACCTCGGCTGGTGTTGTTTGGAGAGTTACTGGTGTGACTGGTCGAATTATTTTCACTGCAAAAGATGGAACTCGTTCTGTTTTGGATGCAGGTGAAGTTGGTGCCCGCACAACGGTTAATGGCCCAGGTTCAATTACTTTGACTGAAACTTTTGATCGATCTTGGCAGATTTTACAAAATGGATATCGATTAGATCGCGCTAAAGACGAACAGTCATTGCCACAGTTCCAAGTGATAGAGGCTGGAGAAATATCTCTGCTTCATGATGGAACTATCAGGCGTGCATGGCTTTCCCTCCAATTAATTGCTTGGACCCTTGTCATTGTTTTGGCAGCACCGGCCGGTCGTAGAAAACGTGAAATTTCAGAGAAGGAGTTGGCATGAAATTTGAAAAGCCTTTTCTTTTCTTATCTGCACTCATCGCAAGTTTCATGATTGCATCAGGGGTAACCACAGTCTCAAAGCCAAGTAACTACTCTGAAAGCTATCCGGTGGTGGTTTGTCCTCCAACGCTCAATGGTTTATCTTCACAAATTTCTATTTCTTCACGCAAAACCCAATACCAACGATTGGAAAATCGAAGCAGCAAGACCGTGCCCTTTAAAGCACTTCGTTTCCCAGTATCCAAGGATTCCTTAGTAATTACAGCCGAAGGAACCACCCCACTTATTTGGCAAAGCAGAGCAGGAAGTTGGGCCGGAGGAACATTGTGTTCTGGACCTAACGCTTCAGCTTGGTTTGTTGGTGGAACTGCTAACGTCACATCTCGTGGTCGATTAATGCTTGTGAATAGCGGGTTAAGTGATGCGATTGTGGATATTCAAAGTTATACCGAGAATGCAAAACAACCAGTTAAGTCTGTAAATTTAAAGTCTAAGAATTACATGCAAATTTCTCTCGACTCACTTGCCCCTGGCGATAAAGCGTTGGCAGTTCAAGTTGTCCCACGATCTGGTCGCGTGAATGCATTCATGATCGATGAACAGGGCGCTGGGTTGAAAGCACTCGGGGGAGATTTTGTTAACTCATATCCGAATGCAAGCAAAGAAATTGTTATCCCGGCCATTCCTAACCAGCCTCCCAAAAGGGGGCAAAAAGCTTCAGCATCACACACGTTGCGAATTCTTACACCGGGTGATGTCAATACAACATTCACATTAGAGGTTCTATCTGCCGATGGCAGTTTTGTTCCTGTTGGCATGAGCTCACGTTCAATTGATGCTGGTGTTGTCTCTGAGTTTTCATTAGAGCCTAAAATCTCGGCAAACGCCTTTGCTGTTCGAATCACTTCTGCAGAGCCAATAGTTGCTTCCGTTTCATCATCGGTCGTAATTAGTGGCAAGAAAGACTTTGTTTGGAGTACAGCCACACCACCTCTTGCGCCGATGTCTATTGCTGTGACTGGGCTATCTCCACTGATTGCATTTGCTGGTGATTCAATATCGGTGAAAGTCCAAGCTAAGTTAATAAATGGAAAAACGGTCAGCAAAGTAATAAAGGGAAGTGATATTGCCACCTGGCGAGTTCCTGAAAACTCACGGTCGATTACGATTATTTCCAGCAGTAAAGGGGTCTTTGCTGGTGCGCTTATAGCCTCAAGTAATGGTTATGGATTTATTCCAATCCAGAACGGCAGTGCTCTCACACGAGTAGAAGTTCCGAATTCAAACATTCGTGTTTTAAATCCCTAGCAATCCCTAAAAATTGGCACACAGGCCACTAATGTTCTAACCATGAAGTCACCAGCACACGTCGGACGAGCTTGCTCTCGTGTGGGCTGCCGTTCTGTTGCCTCAATGACTCTTACCTATATTTATGCTGAATCAACGGCTGTGGTGGGACCCCTTGCAACGTATTCAGAACCACATGCATATGATCTATGCGCAGTTCATGGTGAGCGTTTGAAAGTTCCACATGGATGGAATGTTATAAAGCAAGAGCTAACAGGAAATGAACCTGGTCCATCAGATGATGACTTAATGGCAATTGCAGATGCTGTACGTGAAGTTGGAAAGCGAAGTGAAGAATCACCTGCTGTTGTAGGTGAAGATACTTCACATGCTTCAATCGGGCGCCGAGGACATCTTCGAGCCGTTCCATCGTAAGGATTAATTAATGTCGCAAGAAATAGCAAATATCTTTAAAGCCTATGACATTCGTGGACTCGTTGATTTAGAAATTACTCCAGATTTCACATTTGCTACGGGCGTTGCTTTTGCACACTTTCTACAACAACTGCGTGAGCCAGGAACAGTTGTCATAGGTGAAGATATGCGTCCATCTTCAATCCCACTTGCAGAGGCATTTTCTGCAGGAGTCACTTCATTAGGAATGGATGTAATACGCATTGGATTAGCCTCAACAGATATGTTGTATTTTGCTTCAGGCAAACTTGGTCTACCTGGTGCAATGTTTACGGCAAGCCATAATCCTGCAGAATACAACGGCATAAAACTCTGTCTCAGTAGTGCAAGACCTATAGGTAAAGAGTCAGGTTTACTTACAATTGAAAACTTTGTTCGAAAGGGCTCAGCACTTGAACTTCGCTCAGTCGGGGTTGAGACTCATCGGGACATGCTCGAAGAGTATGTGGATCACCTTTTAAGCCTGGTAGATCTTTCTAATATCCGCCCACTAAAAATCGTTGTTGATGCGGGAAATGGAATGGCTGGGCACACGGCGCCAGCGATATTTGCGCGCTTAAACTGTGAAGTCATACCAATGTATTTTGAACTAGATGGAACCTTCCCTAATCACGAGGCGAATCCAATAGATGAAAAGAATCTAAGAGATCTTCAAAAGGCAGTTATCGAACACGGCGCAGATTTAGGCTTAGCTTTTGATGGTGATGCCGATCGTTGCTTTTTAGTTGATGAGAAAGCAAATGCAGTTAATCCATCCGATTTAACGTCTTTGATTGCACAGCGTGAGTTAAAGAAGAACCCTGGATCTACGATTATTTATAATTTAATCTCATCGAGGGCTGTATTAGAAGTTATTGAAGAAAATGGTGGGGTTGGACTTCGCTCACGCGTTGGTCATTCTTATATAAAGAAAATGATGGCTGAGAGTAAAGCGATTTTCGGTGGGGAACATTCAGGCCACTTCTATTTTGATGATTTCTGGAGAGCCGATTCAGGAGCACTTGCTGCATTGCATGCAATCGCAGCGTTAGGTGTGTCTGATAAATCTATGTCTGAGATTTTAAAGCCCTATCAACGGTATTGCCTTAGTGGTGAAATCAATTCGGAAGTTGCCGATGCGCAAGCAGCAACTGCATTAGTTGAATCTACATATAGTTCATTGGCCGGGGTTACAACCGATCATCTTGATGGACTCACAGTCAATGGCGACACATGGTGGTTTAACCTTCGGCCCTCCAATACAGAGCCGCTGCTCAGACTCAACGTTGAGGCCAAGTCATCAGAGCGCATGCAAGAGCTACGTGATGAAGTTCTCGCCCTCATCCGTGGCTAGGAGCGCGTCTTCATTACTCGCTTTAGGCGTGGGGGCAGTAACCTAGGCTCCTGACCGCAGTCGATAAAAGGAGCTTTTCGTGAACGTACCAGTTACATCTACTCTTCCAAAGCACGATATTGCAGATGCATCTCTTGCTACACAGGGACGCATGCGCATCGAATGGG
>JBEATO010000032.1:0-3058 GCA_041161945.1 Actinomycetota bacterium | reverse complement strand
CGACACGCCGTTCAGATGGCTTTAAGGTACTCAACAGGCAGAGTCTCAAGAAATGCTTTATAGTTAACACAAGATGTAGGGGCAAGTGAAGAAAAAACTTCCATTAGTAGTGGTTTTAGGGTAAGTTTCCCAATCCGCTCTAAAAAGCCCATTACACCCGAAACGTTAAATATCGAGCATTGATTGGAGGACACGCCGAGATGAATTGCCCATTCTGTAGAAACGAAGATTCCCGAGTTGTGGACTCTCGTCCAGTTGAAGACGGCACAGCAATCCGCCGTCGTCGCGAGTGCCCCCAGTGCGGCCAGCGATTCTCAACTCAGGAGCTCTCACTTCTTAACATTATTAAGCGCAGCGGGGCCACAGAGCCGTTCAGCCGCGAGAAGGTTCTGGTCGGTGTTCGCAAAGCCTGCCAGGGACGTCCCGTCAATGAGGACGATTTAGTTTTGCTTGCTCAGCGCGTAGAAGAGTCTCTTCGTCGCACAGGTCAGGCAGAGATCGAAGCACAGGAGGTGGGCATGGCAATCCTTGCGCCACTCCGCGAGCTCGATGAGGTTGCCTACTTACGTTATGCCTCTGTGTACCGTAACTTTGCCTCCCTTGAAGATTTCGAAGGTGAGATCGCTCTTCTCCGCGCTCTACCTTCAAGCAATGCCCCAATTGCTTCAGAATCACTCAGCAACACCACCAGTAATAAACAAAGCAGCACCGAACAAAGTAATGCCGCACCGCAAAAAATTAAGAACTAACTAGAAGACGGGGAAATACAACATGTCAGATACGGTCATCAACCGACCAGCGAAAATCAAGGCCCACAACACTCTTAAGGGTAAGGGCTTGAAGATCGAACGCATCTACACCAACGAAGGTGTGCACCCATACGATGAAATTAAATGGGAACGCCGCGATGTAGTGCAGCAGAATTGGAAAACGGGCGAGACTGTTTTTGAGCAGCGTGGTGTTGAGTACCCAGACACATGGTCTGTGAACGCTTCAACTATCGTTACAACAAAGTACTTCCGTGGTGCTCTAGGTGCAGAGAACCGTGAGTGGTCTTTGAAGCAGGTAATCGATCGTGTAGTTCTTACATACACAAAGGCTGGAAAAGAGCACGGTTACTTTGCAACAGATAAAGATGCCGAAATCTTTGAACATGAATTGACATACATGTTGATGCATCAGGTTTTCTCATTTAACTCACCAGTGTGGTTTAACGTGGGAACAAATGAGCCACAGCAAGTAAGTGCATGCTTCATCCTCTCTGTTGATGACACTATGGACAGCATCCTTAACTGGTATCGCGAAGAAGGAATGATTTTCAAGGGCGGGTCTGGAGCAGGTCTTAACCTCTCTCGTATTCGCTCATCTAAAGAGCTTCTAAAGTCGGGCGGAACAGCCTCTGGTCCAGTCTCATTTATGCGTGGAGCAGATGCCTCTGCAGGAACAATCAAATCTGGCGGTGCTACACGCCGCGCAGCAAAGATGGTTGTTTTAGATGTTTCTCACCCAGATATCGAAGAGTTCATCGAAACTAAGGTCAAGGAAGAAGACAAGATTCGCGCACTTCGCGATGCTGGCTTTGATATGGACCTTGGCGGAAAAGACATTATTTCTGTTCAGTATCAAAACGCTAATAACTCAGTTCGTGTTTCAGATGAGTTCATGCGCGCAGTTGAAAAGGGCGAGTCATTTGGTTTGACTGCTCGTGCAACTGGTGAAGTGATCGACACTGTTGATGCTCGCACACTCTTTACCAAGATGGCCCAAGCTGCTTGGGCATGTGCTGATCCAGGAATTCAATATGACGACACCATCAATGATTGGCATACAAACCCAGAGACTGGCCGTATCAATGCATCTAACCCATGCTCTGAATACATGTCACTGGATAACTCATCTTGTAACTTGGCCTCCCTTAACTTGATGAAGTTCCTAAAGTCCGATGGATCATTTGATGCAAAGACTTTTGGGAAAGCAGCAGAGATGATCATTACAGCAATGGATATCTCAATCTGTTTCGCTGATTTCCCAACTGAGGCAATCGGTGACACAACGAAGGCATATCGCCAACTAGGTATTGGTTATGCAAACCTTGGAGCACTTCTAATGGCTTCAGGTCTTGCCTATGACTCAGAGGGTGGTCGCGCACTAGCTGGTGCCATCACATCATTGATGAGCGGTATTACATACAAGCGCTCAGCAGAGTTAGCTGGAATCGTTGGACCATATGCAGGCTTTGCACAAAATGCTAAGCCACATGCTCGCGTGATGCGCAAGCACGCTGCTGCATCATCTGCTGCAAAGTCAGAGACAACTCTTGATCGCGATGTGTGGACTGAGGCTAATAAGGCTTGGGATGCATGTCTTTCAACAGGAGATAAGAATGGGTGGCGCAACGCGCAGATCTCAGTTCTAGCTCCAACAGGAACAATTGGTTTGATGATGGATTGCGATACAACTGGTATTGAGCCTGACTTCTCATTGGTTAAGTTCAAGAAGCTCGTTGGTGGCGGTTCAATGCAGATCGTTAACCAGACAGTGCCACAGGCCCTTGTAAAGCTGGGATATGCCCAAGAGACAGTAGAGGCAATCGTTGAGTTCATTGCAGCAAATGGTCACGTCATTGATGCTCCAGGACTCAAGCTTGAGCACTACGAAGTATTTGATTGCGCACTAGGTCAGCGATCAATTGCTCCTATGGGCCACGTGCGCATGATGGCTGCATGCCAGCCATTCCTTTCAGGTGCTATCTCAAAGACAGTGAACTTGCCTGAAGATGCAACAGTTGAAGAAGTTGAAGATGTCTACTTCCAAGCATGGAAGATGGGCGTTAAGGCGCTGGCTGTTTATCGCGATAACTGCAAGGTGGGTCAGCCACTCTCTGATGGAAAAGCTAAGAAGAAGGAAGCAGTTGTTGAAGAAGCAGCAGCTCCAGTTCGTAAGCGTCTTCCAAAGGCACGTCCTGCAACAACAACATCATTTGCTGTTGGCGGGGCCGAGGGTTACATGACCGCTGGTGCATATGCCGATGGCGCATTAGGTGAGGTCTTCTTAAAGC
>JBEATO010000006.1:0-3115 GCA_041161945.1 Actinomycetota bacterium | reverse complement strand
GCATTTGGTCTGCAAGAGGGCGGCTATGCCACCATCACGCTGATACGTATTGCCGCCACCATCTATCTGGCCTGGACCCTCATAAAGCGGGCTCTAGCGGCCCGAAATACACAGGGATCCCTGTTCGATTTACTCTTTGAGGGCTCTAAGGCTTACCCTTAACCTCCTTGAACCGGCCCCCTGGGTTGGATTAAGGAAAGAATTAACCCTCCTGTCACGGAAATACCGTGGCCGTCTTAGTCCAGAGGAGGTCGGGTTAACGCATGCGTCACTATGAACTTATGGTCATTCTTGATCCAGAACTTGAAGAACGCACAGTCACACCAAGCCTAGAAACATATCTCAAGATCATCAAAGACAGCGGTGGAACCGTCAACAAGCTCGACTTGTGGGGCCGTCGTCGTATGTCTTTTGAAATTGCGAAAAAAGGCGAAGGTATTTATGCAGTCATCGATATGAACTGCGAACCAGCTGCAATCAAAGAGTTGGATCGCCAACTCAATTTGAATGAAGCAATTCTGCGCACCAAAGTAATTCGCCCAGAATAATTAATTAAGCACGGACTCCACGAGTAGAGATGAGGAAATAGTTATGGCAGCAGGAGATACAACAATCACAATGATCGGCAACCTTGTCGATGATCCAGAGCTTCGCTTTACACCCTCGGGTGCAGCGGTTGCAAAGTTTCGTGTAGCTTCAACCCCACGCTATTTAGATAAGCAAACTAATGAATGGAAAGATGGCGAGAGCCTTTTCCTTCAGTGTCAGATCTGGCGTCAAGCAGCTGAAAATGTTGCAGAGTCACTGACAAAAGGAATGCGCGTCATTCTCTCTGGTCGCTTGAAGCAACGTTCTTATGAAACTAAAGAAGGCGAAAAGCGCACTGTCTTTGAGGTAGAAGTTGATGAAGTCGGACCATCACTACGTAACGCAACTGCAAAGGTCACTAAGACCCAACGCGCTGGCGGAACTGGTGGCGGATTCTCTGCACCTGCTGCAGCTGATTCATTTAACGAAGATCCATGGGCAGCAGCTTCATCCGCGCCAAGCGGCGGAGGTTGGGGAGCATCCTCAACAACCGACGAGCCACCGTTCTAAACCAACCTATCCATCCATTCCTAGCTTAAAAAACTAGGGCCCGAAAAGGAGCACCACAATGGGAGCAAGAAATAACAAAACTCTTCGTGAACCGAAGAATAAGGGCGCAAAAGCCGCTGCCCTTAATAAGAAATTTAAGAAGAAGCCATGCAGCTTCTGCCAGCAGAAGGTCACCTATATCGACTACAAAGATATTGCGACCCTTCGTAAGTACATCTCAGATCGCGGCAAAATCCGCGCTCGCCGCGTTACAGGTGCCTGCACACAGCACCAGCGTTCAATCGCAACTGCGGTAAAGAACAGTCGTGAAGTAGCACTACTTCCTTACACATCAACAGCGCGATAAGGGGAACTGGATATGAAACTCATCCTTACTCGTGAAGTTGCAGGCGTTGGTTCTGCAGGAGATGTTGTAACTGTTAAAGATGGCTTCGCACGCAACTACTTGTTGCCACGCGGAAATGCAATTGCATGGTCACTTGGTGGAGAAAAGCAGATTCAGAGCATTCGCCGTGCGCGTTCAGCTCGTGAAGTGCGCGATATCGACCACGCTAAAGAGATCAAAGCCAAGCTTGAGTCAGCAACTGTCGTTGCTAAGGCAAAGGTTGGCGCAAAGGGCGCTTTGTTTGGTTCAGTAACAGATAAAGATGTTGCTGGTGCAATCAAGGCAGCTGTTGGTCTAGATATCGATCGTCACTCTATTAAGACTGCCGGACATATCAAGAAGGTTGGCAACCACGATGTGAAGGTCGCACTTGGCCACAATATCGTTGCAAAGATTACAGTTTCTGTAGTCCCAGAATAAAGTAATTAGTAAGAAGGCCCGTCGCTTATGCGGCGGGCTTTTTTATTTGCTTGTAACAGCGACCAAAGCTTTCTTGAAGTACTCACTTGTAAATTCACTTCTAGCTAAATCGTATTTAGACATTCCCCATTCCCAGAAATCAAATTCAATCTCACTTACTGAATCTTGAATCGATGCCCATAGCGTCCATCCATACTTTGCCATAAGCGCCCATAACCAAGCACGTGCAACTTTGTCGGGGCGATGTGATCCGAAATAGGCAGTTACTAACTCTTCCAGAGCTTCAATGGGTAAAAACGCTTCTGCCCACACGTTGCCAATCTCAAAGCAGGCATCGTTATTTCCCGAGTATTCATAGTCAATAAGCCAGATTTTCTTTCCATCATCGATGAAATTGCCTGGCAATAAATCATTATTACAAGGCACTAGCCCTTCAAAGAGGATTTCAAAAGCCTTTTTGATTTGAGCAACCATAGGTTCAAAATCCACATAACCATCTGGAACTTTAAAGCCCTGCTCTTTTACTATCTTAAAATAATTACTCTGAGTATTAAACATATTGAACTCATGATCAAAAGGCTCAAGTGCGTGCAGGTTGCGAAGACTCGTTGCAATACGAGGCAAGTTAGCGCCAACATCATCGGCGCCATAGGTTTTGCCGCTGATGTAGGAAATAAGAAGTAGGCCTTCACCAGGTATGTAATCCAACACTTCAGCTCCCACGCCGCCCTTGCCGGCAATGGTGGTGTTTATAAACTCAGAGCCTCTATCGATTGCTAGAAAGTCCGAGGAGTTACTAGAGACTCGGGCCACGTATTTATCGGCAGGAGTTTCTATAAGAAAGTTTCTATTGGTCAATCCCCCGGATAGTTCTTTAATAGATGTGCGAGCTTTGAGCAGGGCGATTTTATTGAAACGTTCACCGAACTCTTGCTCAAGGACACTATCGTCAGACACGCATTCAGGATACATTTCATATGTGGCCGTGTCAGTAGTTCCAACCCGAGCAAAAATCATCATTATTGGTGGTGGCGTGGGCGGAACTTCAGTTGCCTATCATTTAGCCGAGCTGGGCGAAAAAGATGTCATTTTGCTCGATAGAAATGAACTCACCAGCGGCTCCACATTCCATAGCGCAGGCCTTGTGGGCCAACTGCGCGCAGATCCCACTTTGACCTTAATGAATATGCACTCGGTTGATCTTTATAGAAA
>JBEATO010000148.1:0-4295 GCA_041161945.1 Actinomycetota bacterium | reverse complement strand
GTCACGAGCTGCAACGCCTGGATCATATGACTTAACGAAATTCGCTAAGGCGGCCTGAACTTCTGCCGGATTGATCTTTAGGTCTGCCATTTTGTTTCTCCCTTTATTTGCTTCCGACTAGAGCGCGTGCGGCCCCAGCCAAACGATTTGAAACTGTTCCATCTACTAACTCATCTGCGAAACGAACTGAAACCCCACCAAGAACATGTGTATCAATTTCGATGTTCACACGAACTGGCTGTCCTACTTGCTTATTTAACGCTGCAGATAAACGCTCAATCTGAGCACTGCTCATTGGTGATGCAACTCGGACAAGTGCGATTACGCGATTGCGACGAGCTGCAAGTGAATGTGCATAGTCAGCAAATGCTGATTCCACGCTACGTCCACGCCAAGAGTTAACAAGCTCTGACACTAACTTCACCGTTGAACTAGATGCGCCCTTGAGAATCTGGCTAACCAATATTGCTTTAGCCTCTTTCGCATCTGAGTTCAGCGCTCTGCGTAGCTCTGATGAGCCAGCGATTGCACGTGAAGCGGTAAAAATCTCATCTTCTACGCGGTCTAGTTCGCCTGCGATATTGGCAGCTGATGCTTCTGCCTCAATTGCTAGCTGTTCTATAACCTGCACAAGATCTTTTGCACCTGACCAACGCATCGCTGAAATCTCTTTCAGGATGGTGATGCCAGCTGCCCCAACTTTGCTACCAAAGAGTTCGGCAATAAATGCGTTCTTTGATGAGGCATCGCGTGATGAGTCAGTTAATGCACGGCGCACTGCGATATTTTTATCGAGCACATCGGCAACAAAGAAAAGCTCAGCGCTCAAGGCAGATGCAGCATTTGCATCAACGCCTTTAACGGCAGCATCAAGTGATGCGCGTGCAGCCACAAGTGACTGACGACTACTGCCTCCGAGGTGAGCTCTCATTGATTACTTACTCTTCTCTAGATCTTCCAAGAAACGATCAACAACACGTGATTGACGTGCTTGGTCATCTAAGGCTTCGCCAACAATCTTTGAAGCAAGTTCAACAGCTAAAGTTCCCACTTCATTGCGAAGTGAAGCAATTGCTTGTTGACGTTCTGCTTCGATTGAAGCGTGAGCAGTTGCTGTGATGCGCGCTGCTTCATCTTGTGCTTTGGCACGAAGATCTTCAATGATGGCTGCTCCTTGGACGCGTGCTTCTTCGCGCAGAGTCTGCGCTTCTTCACGTGCCTTTGATAGCTGTTCGTTGTACTGAACAAGTGCGCGCTGTGCTTCTAGCTGCGCCTTCTCAGCACGTTCCATGCCACCTTGAATTGCATTGGTGCGATCTGTGTATGCCTTTTCAAACATTGGCACCACAAATTTACGCAGCGTTAGGAATAGAAGAGTAAACGCGATTGCACCCACTATGAGTTCAGCAGTGTGTGGAATCAGCGGATTAATCTTGCCTTCCGCAGCTAAATCAACAAATTGCATCAGTTGTCCTTTTAATTAAATGCTTCGATTAGAGAACGAATGCGAGAACGAGACCGAAGAGAGCGAGAGCTTCAGCAAGAGCGAATCCGAGGAACGCGATTGGCTGTAGGACGCTACGTGCTTCTGGCTGACGTGCAACGCCGTTGATGTATGCGGCGAAGATAAGTCCGGTTGCGATTCCGGGACCGATTGCTGCGAGGCCAAAACCAACGAGGTTGAGTGTGCCTTCCATTTATTTCTCCTTATTTCCTATTAGTGCTCGTCGGCAAGGGCGCCGGCGATGTATAGAGCTGCTAGCAGAGTAAAGATATACGCCTGCAAGCATTGGACCATGAATTCAAAGAAGGTCAACACAATGCCGATTGCAAAGGCAAATGGGCTGATCAACTTCAAACCAATAACTCCTTGGAGTAGATGTTCTCCACCCAAGATAAACACGAGCAACAACAAGTGGCCCGCAAACATATTTGCAAACAAACGAAGTGAGAGCGTCAATGGACGCACCAAGAAGAATGTCAGAATCTCAAGAGGTGTAATAAGGATGTATGCAGCCTTTGGGACTCCAGGCATGAACATGATGTCTTTAAAGTATTTGATCGCACCTTGCTTGCGAATACCCACGTAGTGGAAAACGAGATACACGGTGGCCGCTAAAACATATGGGAATGAAACACGTGACATCGTTGGGAACTGCAACAGTGGAATGATTCCAAAAAGGTTATTAACTAAAATAAAAGTGAAAAGTGAAAATAGGTAAGGAACAAAGCGCAGGAAGTCATGTCCAATAACATCTTTAGCTAGATCATTTCTAACGAAGGTGTAGACAGATTCGCCAGCAAATTGCAGCTTAGAAGGTACAACTGCGGCTTTGCGTGAAGAGATAATAAAGAATACTGAAATCAAAATTACTGAGAGAAAAACTAAAGCAATTGGTTTTGTTGTGTAAACGTTGTCGCCAAAAATTGGAGGAAGCTCAAAGTCGCCGCTGCTAGGTGGGACAAATCCGCCACCTTCTGCGCTTGAACGCAATGAAACGCGCACGCTTACTCCTCTTGGAATCATTCGTTACGGGGTACTACGGGGAAGGTAAGACGGGTGTAACCCTATGCGAGGTCAGGCTCAGTTGAGAAATCGAAAACTGCCTTGAAAAGGTGGGACGGCTCACTGCCGGCCAAAACGCAGCCAGACCAGGTAGATCGCCCCGCTTATTCCGACCAAGAGGCCGATAAGAGTGAGGTAGGCGGTGCCTAACCACTTATCTAGGCCATAGCCAATGCCACCCCAAAAAAGTAGACCTGAAAGAAGGTAGCCAAAAATCGACCACATTGCATTTTCTTCGCCACGTGACATGAACTACTCCTTCGATCCGGGGAGAGGCAAATGTAGGCGCAATTTCATGAAACTAGCAATCTCGCCCCATAACCAGGCCACCGTGAGCGCAACTGAGGTGATTCCAAAGGCGGTGCGATCGATGGTGGAGCGATCGGTGAACTTTGCAATTGCCCAGAGCAAAAGGCCTAAGGCAAATAATTTAGCAAAGTAGGAAAACAGCGCCATCGCCATGGTTGAAATTGGATCTAGGTTTCTTGTCATGCGTGACACAGCGATATGGATAATAAAAAAGATAATCACAACAAACTGTGCAAGAACAGCGCCAAGAAATCCAGGAAGCCCACGAACAAAAGTAGAAATCAAAATGGCAAACCCGCTCGTTAAAAAGGTTGGGATAAAGGCAGCGCGAAGCAGCTTTGATTCGTTGCTGCTCATGCTGAGACCTTTTTAGGTTTTCTAGAGACTGTAACTGAGATTGCAACTAAAACCGCTGCAGTAATTAATGCAACCCACCATGGTTGAAAAGCTAAGACTGTTACTGGAAAAGCAATCGTTGCTGTCCACATATACAAAATAAATGCAGTCTTTAATTGTGAGTTACCGGCACTGAGCAAACGGTGATGCAAATGTTCGTTATCGGGTGCAAAGGGAGATTTACCTGCTTTCACACGACGTGCAACTGCAAGCAAGAGATCAACAAGTGGAATTGCAAGAACTGCAAAAGGAAGTAGAAGAGGAAGCAATGTTGGTCCCCGTGATTCAGCAGAGATTGCATTGGGATCAACTTGGCCGGTCAAAGTAATTGCAGCTGAGGCCAGCAATAAACCAAGGAGCATTGATCCGCTATCTCCCATAAAAATGCGTGCTGGGTGGGCGTTATGTGGCAAGAAACCAATGCACAGCCCTACTAATACAGCTGTTGTCAGCGATGGCGCACCTGCGCGGCTAAAGCCGTAATCAACAGCTAAGAGGTAGGCAAAGGCAAAGAATGCAATTCCAGAGATAGCAACAATGCCCGCGGCCAGCCCATCCATGCCATCAATGAAGTTCACAGCATTAATAATGACTAGAACGATAAGTACGGTAACTAACTGACCAATACTTGGTGGCAAAGTAATCACACCGTTAATAGGTAGCCACAAAATCTGAATTCCATACATCAACAAAATTCCTGCAGCAAAGACCTGCCCAGTTAACTTTGTGAGCGCATCTAATTGAAAGCGATCATCGGCCATTCCGAGCAAAACAATGGCAGTTGCGGCTAAAAAGATGCCTTGTGCTTCATGTCCAAAAGATTTACCAACAAGAGGTAAGTGATTAACAATCATGAAAGTGATTGCCATGGCCAGCCACATTGCAACCCCGCCCCAGCGAGCTGTGGGAGTTGTGTGAATATCTCGTCCACGAATTCCAGCAACTGCGCCAAATCGAATTGCTTGGGTGCGAACGAGCGGAGTAATCAGATAACAAAGCGCTGCTGAAATCAACAACGTGACTA
>JBEATO010000092.1:0-3856 GCA_041161945.1 Actinomycetota bacterium | reverse complement strand
GAGCGATACATCATTCCTTCCGTAGCCGGACTCACACCAGAGGCTGCCACAAATGCCCTTGAGAAATTCCCATTGATAGTTGGCGCAAACACTGAAGTCTTTAACAAAGAAATTCCTAAAGGATTTGTCATCTCTACAAAGCCTGAATCAGGCACAGAAGTTAAGCGTGATACTCCTGTCTCACTTGTCATAAGTAAGGGTGTTGAGACTGTGGCACTTGTTTCTTATTCAGGCAAAAGTGGTGAACAAGCGCTCAATGAGTTAAATGATCTTGGTTTTGACGTTGAATCTACTTATGCCTTTAATGAAAGAGTTCTATCGGGTGTAGTCATTTCGCAAACTCCAACCGGTGTTGATGTTGCACCTAAGGGATCAACTGTGACGCTAATAATCTCTAAGGGTTCACAGTATGTATTTATCCCTAACGTCTTTTCACTAGATCAAATCAAAGCAACTCAAGCCTTGCAGGATCTACAGCTCAAGGTTGTAGTCAAGAAATTGGGAACTAAGAAGGTAAAGAAGGTTACAAATATCTCTCCAAAGGTGGGCAGCAAAGTTAAACGTGGCAGCGTGGTCACAATTACCGTAGGGTAAGCCAATGCCTAAGGAGTCCAAGAAGCCACGTATTGGTGCCCACGTCCCAACTACTGGCGGAATGGCAAAGCGCTCCATTGAATATGCCCAAGAAATTGGTGCAAGTGCGATTCAAGTTTTTGCATCAAGTCCACGTATGTGGGCCATGCCTGCGGCAAAGCCTGAACTAGATGAGGCTTATAAAATCAAAGCTGCAGAGATGGATCTTGAAACCTATGTCCATGCTCCCTTTCTCATTAACTTAGGCTCACCAACTGAGGCCACATACATCAACTCATTGGCTTCAACTAAATATTCTCTCCAGCGTGCTGCAGATATCGGCGCACTTGGCGCAGTCATTCACACTGGCTCTGCTGTTGATGTTAACCACGTTGAAAAAGCATGGAAGCAGATTCATGAAGGCATGATGCCAATCGTTAACGCTCTGCCCGATGATGCTCCTTATTTGTTATTAGAGCCAACAGCAGGACAAGGCCAATCATTAGTTAAGAAGCTAGATGATCTAGAAAACTACTTAAAGGCTCTGGAGTACCACCCAAAGGTTGGAATCTGTCTTGATACCTGTCACGTATTTGCTGCAGGACACGATATCTCCGTCAAAGGCGGCATGACAGCAACTATTGATTTACTCCTTCAAATTGCCGGTGTTGAGCGTTTCCAATTAGTTCATGCCAATGACTCCATGGATGTGTGCGGAGCACTTAAGGATCGTCACCAAAACATTGGCGATGGCCATATTGGTGTAGAGCCATTTGCCGAACTTCTTGCTCATCCAGCTATTGCTAATGCTCCATTGATTCTAGAAACACCGGGCATGGAGGAAAAACACAAGCCTGAAGTTGCGCTACTTAAGAAGTTACGAGATACAAAGTGAGCGAAGCTAAACACCTCTTTAAAATGAAGTTAGCCCCTTGGGCACTTCTTGCAGTTGCTGCAGCCTGGGGCTGGGCATTTGTGATTATGAAAGATGCAATCCAGCGTCAGAGCGTCAACAACTTTCTTTTCACAAGATTTCTTCTGGGTACAGTTGTACTGATCCTTATCCGCCCCCAGGTATTGAAACTTCTCAATAAAGACATACTCCTTCGTGCTGGAGCTGCTGGTACTTTTCTAGGTCTTGGTTTCATATTCCAAACTCTTGGGCTTGATCGCACGGGCGCTGCAATTACTGGTTTTGTTACCGGTCTATATGTTGTTTTAACTCCACTGATTGCCTGGTTAGTTTTAAAGCAAAAGGTCAATAGATTTACTTGGGTCTGCATTGCTATTGCAACCATAGGACTTGGTTTGCTCTCCATTCGAGGCTTTACCGTGGGAATCGGTGAACTTCTTGTATTTGCTAGCGCAATTTGTTTCGCCTGCCACATCATTTCTTTAAGTAAGTGGAGTTCTGGCCGCGACGTCTATGCCATGACAGTGGTGCAGTTGTTTATGTGCGCTCTGCTCGCAGGCATCGCTTCTATTCCAGAGGGTTATTCACCACCACCTGATGCAGGAGTGTGGGGTGTAGTGGTCTTTACAGCTGTCTTTGCAACTGTCATCGCGTTCATTATTCAGACATGGGCTCAGGCTCATATGAGCCCAACCAAAGTAGCGGTCATTTTGACGATGGAAGTTGTCTTTGCCGCTTTCTTTGCAATCATCTTTGGTGGAGAGCGCTTAACTTTGCAGAGCGCACTCGGTGGAATCCTTGTTGTGACTGCTATGTATTTGATAGTTATCAAAGAATCAAAGTAGGCTCACAGCCATGGCTATTGATCTTCGCTCAGACACAGTTACTCGTCCATCTCAGGGTATGCGCGATGCAATTACATCTGCACCCGTTGGCGATGATGTCTATAGCGATGATCCAACAGTTAACTCACTTGAAGAGCGCGTAGCTGCACTCTTTGGCAAAGAAGCCGGTCTCTTCACACCAACAGGCTCACTTGCCAATCAGTTAGCTATTCGAATGCTGGTTAACCCTGGCGAAGAGATAATTGCTGAAACAAACTCACACATCGTTCGCGCAGAACTTGGCGCAGCGGCTGTATTTAGCGGCATCACTACCCGAACATGGCCGGCAACACATGGATTACTCAAGGCAGCTGACGCACTTGAGATCGCCCGGCCAGACTCTGGCCCATATCTAGTTTCAACCACAGCTATTGCTGTTGAAAACACACATAACTTTGGCGGCGGAACTGTGCAGCCACTTGATGAAATTAAAGCCCTTCGCAAAGGCGCAGATGCAATGGGATTAGCACTTCACTTAGATGGTGCTCGTATCTGGAACGCACACGTTGCAAGTGGAGTTTCCTTTAATGAATATGGAAAGTACTTCGACACCATTAGCGTCTGCTTATCTAAAGGTTTAGGTGCACCTATTGGTTCTGTAATGCTTTCTACTAAGGAGCGCGTTGCAAAGGCACGTGTGTGGCGCAAGCGTTATGGCGCTGGTATGCGACAAGTGGGATTACTGGCAGCCGGTGCTCACTACGCACTAGATAACAATATTGACCGCTTATCTGAAGATCATCGCCGGGCTAAAGAGATTGCTGTAGCAATTGCCGCTATCGATTCTTCACTCATTGACCCAGCAACGGTTCAGACAAATATTGTGGGATTAGATCTTGCCCATCTACCAATGAGTGCTGCTGAGTTAGCAACGCGCTGCCGTGACAAGGGGCTATGGATTAGCGCGCTAGGTCCAAAGTATGCACGCCTTGTTACTCACTTAGATTTTGATGATGCTCAATGCAAAGAAGCAATTGAGATTTTAAAGGTAGCCCTCGTGGCGTAGTAGCCACTCTTTCTTATTAACTCCGTAAGCATAATTTCCTAACGCTCCCCCAGTTTTAACAACGCGGTGGCATGGAACAACCAACATAATGGCGTTATTGGCGCACGCACTACCCGCCGCACGCACTGCTGTAGGAGATCCTGCTCTTTGTGCAATGTCTGAGTAAGAGAGAACTTTGCCACCAGAAATCTTGCGCATGGCTTTCCAAGCAGCTTGTGAAAATGGAGCACCTGGCTGGCTGACTTTAATTCCATTTATTGCGCTGATATCGCCATCAAAATAATCATCAATCAAATCGCTAATAACAGGAATTGATTTTACGATTTTCACATCTTTACCAGCTTTGAAAGCGCTGATACTTGAAAGATTTGCACCGATTAATATCTGATCATTGGCAATGAGATTGAGATTGCCCACAGGTGTCTTGTGGGTAGTTATTAAAAACGTCACAAGGAGAAAATTAGCGGTCGCGCAACATCT
>JBEATO010000136.1:0-4570 GCA_041161945.1 Actinomycetota bacterium | reverse complement strand
GTGTCGCCCACACGTGATTGGCGAACATCCTTAACTCCTGTAATTAAATAGCCTACTTCGCCAACACCTAAGCCTTTAGCTGCAACTGGTTCTGGTGAAATAACGCCGACTTCTAGGGCTTCATGTCGAACGCCAGTTGAAAACATTTGAATCTGTTCACGTGGAGATAAGTGACCATCAATTACGCGAACGTATGTAACAACACCGCGATAGGAATCATAGACAGAGTCAAAAATAAGTGCGCGAGCAGGTGCATTTGCATCACCCTTTGGTGCTGGGATTTGAGCAATGATTTGATCAAGTAGCTCTGCAACACCATCGCCAGTCTTACCTGAAACACGTAAGCAGTCCTCAGGCTCACAACCAATGAGCTTTGCTAACTCGGCAGCAAACTTTTCAGGTTGGGCATTTGGTAGATCGATTTTGTTGAGCACAGGAATAATCGTTAAATTATTCTCCATCGCTAAATAAAGATTTGCCAAAGTCTGAGCTTCAATTCCCTGCGCGCAATCCACAAGAAGAACTGCGCCTTCACATGCTGCTAGCGAGCGCGAAACTTCATAGGTGAAGTCAACGTGACCTGGTGTGTCAATCATGTTCAGGATGTATTCCTGACCATCAATTCCACTGCGCCATGGCAGACGAACTGCTTGAGATTTGATTGTGATTCCGCGTTCGCGTTCAATATCCATGCGATCCAGATACTGCGCACGCATATTTCGTGCTTCTACAACTTCGGTAATTCCCAACATGCGATCGGCAAGAGTTGATTTACCGTGATCAATGTGGGCAATGATGCAGAAGTTACGTATCTGCGCCGGATTAGTTGCTGCTGGTTGCGGCGCCTTAGCAAGTGAAATTGCAGGCATGAACCTAGCCTCGCTTTAAGATCGAAGAAAAATTAACGTGCGCCGGCTTTGGCAGCTGCCTTAGCCATTGATGACTTCTTGTTTGCTGCAGTGTTCTTGTGAAGAACACCCTTTTGAACAGCAACATCTAGAGCCTTAGAAGCTGTGCGAAGTTCAGTTGTGATTGCAGATGAATCTCCTGCGCTAACTGCCTCACGGAATTTACGGACAGCGGTCTTGATAGATGAGCCCACAGACTTATTGCGAAGGCGTGCCTTCTCGTTGGTCTTGATGCGCTTAATCTGAGACTTGATATTTGCCACGCTGTAGTACTCCGAACTTCTAGGTGTGTGTTGAAGGGTAAAGGTTACCTGTTAGGGCCCGAAGGCTCAAATCAAGCGGTAATTATGCCTGAGGAGGCTGCTCGGCGGCGCTTTCGCCCACCAGCTGGCTTGGTCTCTACAGGTGGCTGATCATCATTTAAAGATTCATGGAATTCATGCTCAGTGGCATCTTTTTCCTCTGCATCTTCATGTTGTGATGATGGAACATCTAGTTGTGGCATTGGTGCCTTCATCTTCACAGGCTCCATATGAATATGAATTCCGCGGCCACTACATGAATCACATGTAGTTGAGAAGGCTTCGATGAGTCCCTGTCCAACACGCTTGCGTGTCATTTGAACAAGACCAAGGGAAGTTACTTCTGCAACCTGGTGCTTGGTGCGATCTCGGCCTAAGCATTCAACCAGGCGGCGCAAAACCATCTCACGGTTTGATTCCAAAATCATATCGATGAAGTCGATTACAACGATTCCACCTAAGTCACGAAGACGAAGTTGGCGAGCAATTTCTTCAGCTGCTTCTAAGTTGTTCTTAGTAACAGTCTCTTCAAGGTTTCCGCCCTTACCAATGAATTTACCGGTGTTAACGTCGATAACAATCATTGCTTCAGTGCGATCAATAACAAGTGAGCCACCTGATGGCAAATAAACCTTGCGATCAAATGCCTTAGCTAGCTGCTCTTCAACTCTAAAGTCTGCAAAGAGATCGCCGGTGCCTGTGTATTTTTCAATCTTTGTTGTTAGCTCTGGAGCGATAAAGCCAAGGTAACTTGTTACTTCATCCCAGGCTGTTGCACCTTGAACTGTTAGCTTACGGAAATCTTCATTGAAGATATCGCGAATAACGCGAACAGCAAGATCAGGCTCTTGGTAGAGAGCAACTGGTGGATTAAAGTTTGTGTTCTGAGTCTTGGCATAGATGTCATCCCATTGAGCCTTCAGGCGTGCGACATCACTAGTTAAATCCTCTTCACTCACACCTTCAGCAGCTGTACGAACAATCACGCCAGCCTCTTCAGGAATTAGGTTCTTTAGAATTGCTTTTAGACGTGTGCGCTCAGTTTCAGGTAAACGCTTTGAAATACCAGACATTCCGCCACCTGGGACATAAACAACATAGCGTCCTGGCAATGAAATTTGGCTAGTTAAACGCGCACCCTTTTGACCGATTGGGTCTTTAGTAACTTGAACTAAAACTGGCTGACCAGTCTTTAATACAGTTTCAATTTTGCGTGGTTCAGACTCAGAAATTCCTGCAGCATCCCAGTTCACTTCACCGGCATACAACACAGCGTTACGGCCCTTACCAATATCAACGAATGCAGCTTCCATAGATGGAAGAACGTTTTGAACACGACCCAAGTAAACGTTGCCAACGTATGAAACGTTGCTATTGCGGTTCACATAGTGCTCAACCATTACGCCATCTTCAATAACAGCAATCTGAGTGCGATCTGCAATCTGGCGAACAAGCATCTCGCGGTCAACATTTTCGCGACGTGCTAAGAATTCTCCATCAGTAATAACTGTTGAACGCTTGCGATATGGCTCGCGGTATTCAGAGCGAGCGCCACGGTCATTTCGATCGTTGCGATCACGACGTCCGCCACGGCGATCATTGCGATCTGGGCGTTCAGTGCGTGCTGGACGAGCTGGACGTTCGCGAACTTCGCGGACCTTAACAACTGTTACAACACCATCTTCATCAATTACTTCACCTGGTGTTACACCTTCAGCATCTCCTGCTGCGCGGCGACGGCGACGGCGGCGATGTGTTGTTCCATCACTATCAACGCTCTCTTCACCGCTCTCAACGGTTGACTCTTCATTTGTTGCACCTTCTGCGCCAGGCTTGCGACGACCACGGCCACCACGGCGGCGGCGACGGTTGCGATCTGGACGATCTCCACCTTCTGAGGCAGGTGCATCAGCTGCTGGAGCCTCTGCTACTTCTGCTTTCTTGCGTGGAGCTTTTGCAACTGGCTTATCTGGAGCTGCTTGAAAGACTGGAACCGGAATAGCTGCTTTTTTGCGCGTAGCTTTCTTAGGCTCATCACTAGTTACTTCAGTAGTTTTTGCTTCAGCTTTAGCTGAAGTTTTCTTAACCGCACGCTTGCGCGGTGTTTTAGGCTCAATAGCCATGGCACCAAATCCTCTATGCGTTTTTTAGAACGCTTATCTCGTTAAAAAATCCCTGTTTTAGGTTTTTCTTACCTGTTCGCGCTGGGCTTTTACCGCGATGGATTCGCGAGCCGCGCTGAACTATGTGGCCTAAGTATGGCAGATAGGGGCCTAATTGCCTACTTCAGCCTCTGGAGCGAGCGTGAACGTTCTGAAGCAGGCCAAAACCGATCAAAGTGGCAAACATCGATGATCCACCGTATGAGATGAAGGGCAGTGGCACACCAGTCATAGGCATGAGGCCTAACGTCATTCCAATGTTTTCAAATATTTGAAATGCAAACCAGGCGATAACACCTGTTGTTACTAATCGCCCAAAGGGATCGCTCGCTCTTCGCGCGATAGCAAGACCTCGCATGAGCATAATCAAATAAAGGATCACAATAAATCCACTACCAAGGAAACCTAACTCTTCACCGGCAACGGTAAAAATAAAGTCTGTCTGTTGTTCTGGCACAAAGCGGCCATTAGTTTGTGGACCATTAAATAAACCAGTACCAATTAATCCCCCAGAGCCAACAGTTATGCGAGCTTGGCGAAGTTGGTAACCAGTTCCTTGTGTGTCAACGGTTGGATCAACAAATGTTTGTAGACGCTTAATCTGGTAATCACTAATGACTCCAGTATTAGTGGCAACAATGCCTCCTAAAACAGCAATGAGCAAGAGTCCAACAACCCACCTAGTCGGTGAGCCAGAAACCGCAATGATTGTTACAACAGAGGCAGAGATAATAAATACAGTTCCCATATCGGGCTGTATCAAAATAAAGATAACTGGAATAGCAGCAACTGCTAGGGCTTGGAGAACATCTCTAGAAGTAGGTTCATCACTATCGTGTGTTCGCTCAGATAAAATCATGGACATACCAATAATGATGGATATCTTCGCCAGCTCTGCTGGTTGAATCTGGAAACCTCCAGGAAGTGCAATCCAAGCCTTAGCCCCGTTGATCTCACTACCTAAACCTGGAATCAAAACAATAATCAATCCAATAACGCCTAGGCCCCACACAATCGGTGTGTATGCGCGAAGTAAGCGATAGTCGATGGTTGTTGTGCCATAGGCCAAAAGTGCACCAATAGCGATGTTAATAACGTGGCGCTTTAAGTAATACTGTGGATCTAAACCATTGCGCGCATACCAGTCACGTGTTGCTGCATAGACCAGCAAAGTGCCGATGAATAAAAGCGCTGCAAC
>JBEATO010000106.1:0-4061 GCA_041161945.1 Actinomycetota bacterium | reverse complement strand
ACAACTCCTGGCATAGAAAGTGGAACAGTCACCCTACGAAAAGCTGTTATTCCATTGGCATAGAGATCCCCCGCTGCCTCAATTGTGCGAGGGTCAATACGCTCTAATGATGCATATAGCGGCAGAGTCATAAAAGGCAAGAAGTTATAGGTCATACCGGCAACTACGGCAATTGAGGTCGAAGTTAGCGTTGTCTGCTCCCCGATGATGTTTAAGTTGCGTAGACCTGGAACAACGAAACCTTCTTCACCAAGAATCTGCTTCCAAGCAACAGTACGTAGCAGGAAGGAAGTAAAGAACGGAGCAACGACTAACACAAGAAGAATATTTTTGAATTTTCCTGACTTAAAGGCGATTGCATAAGCCAGTGGGTAGGCAATTGCTAAAGCAAAAATCGTAGCCAAACTTGCATACATAAATGATCGACCAAACTGCTCCTTGTTTTCTACAAATGCTTGAATGTAGTTACCGAAGGCAAGAGTTTGTTCGTATTCACCAGTATCACCACCAGCTACCGGTGTTTGAGTCGAAGTTTGCGCAAGGTTAACAATTGGCAGAATAAAGAAAGTAAAGAGAAAAGCAAAACCTGGAAGAAGGAGCAGGTAAGGAGTACGTATCTTTGGGAAGGACACGTTATTCCTCCTCTAATTCCTCAGGATTAACTTCTGTGCCAGCTTCAATATCTTCATCGCCTCGAAGACCAAATGTGAAGGTTGGTTCCCAAGAGATATTTACTTCATCGCCCTTATCAAATGGTGCAACACCATCATCATTTTGCTCAAAGACCATAACTTCCTGGCCCCAAGGCATAGCAACGACATATTGTGTGCTCACGCCAATATATGAAACATCTTCGATATGTCCGCCAGTTAAAGTGTTTCCCTTAACCGGAGTACCTAGGCGTGAGATTCTAAACTTCTCTGGACGTATTCCTGCATAGAGTGAGTTATCTACTGCATGACTGCGCTTTTTAGGCATAGAAATCTTTTGACCATAAAGATCTACAACTAAATTGTCGCCATCATTGCCATCGATTTTGCCCTTGATTAAATTGGATTGGCCTAGGAAGTTAGCAACAAAGGCGGTTTCAGGATTGTCATAGAGATCTGCTGGAGAGCCCATCTGTTCAATCTTGCCCTCGTTCATAACCGCGATCGTGTCAGCCATAGTCATAGCTTCTTCTTGATCATGCGTTACGTGTACGAAAGTTAAGCCCACTTCACGTTGAATCCACTTGAGTTCGATCTGCATCTGTCGACGTAGTTTGAGATCAAGGGCACCCAACGGTTCATCAAGGAGCAAGAGCGCGGGACGGTTAACAATTGCACGCGCAAGTGCAATGCGCTGCTGTTGACCACCAGATAACTGCGTTGGCTTGCGCTCTGCTAAATGTGGAAGCTCAACAAGATTTAATACCTTATCGACCTGCTCCTTAACATCTTTGATTCCGCGACGGCGAAGACCGAAGGCGATGTTTTCAAAGATAGTTAAATGCGGAAACAGGGCATAGTTTTGGAAAACAGTATTGATAGGACGTTGATACGGACGCGTGGTTGTAATGTCCGTATCACCCAAGTGAATACTTCCAACTGTTGGCTCTTCTAACCCTGCAACCATACGAAGCGTTGTAGTTTTGCCACAACCAGAAGGTCCAAGCAATGCAAAGAAAGATCCTTTTGGAATCGTAAGAGTTAAATCATCTACCGCAGTGAAGTCACCGTATGACTTCGTAATGCGAGTTAGACGAAGATCTCCCCTTGCAGTAATTGGGTCTTTCGACACTAGTTTCCTTGAGCTTTTTGGAACTCTTCAGCCCACTTTGTCTCTTCATCTGGTGTGAGAGAGCGGAATACATTGAGACGAGATGATGTCTTTTCAGTTGGGAAGATGTACTCACTTGTCGCAAGCTCTGGAGCAATCTTTTCCATCTCAGCTTGTGCACCCTTTACTGGACACACATAGTTCACATAAGCAGCAACTTCTGCCGCAACTGCAGGCTCGTAGTAGTAATTAATCATCTTCTCACCATTTGCTTTACCAGCAGCAGATGCGGTTGAAGGAATAATCAAGTTATCACCTGAGATAGTTCCGCCTGATTCTGGAATTGCGAAGTCAAACTTTCCTTCATTTTCAGAGGCAAGAATGAACATATCTCCAGACCAACCGATAACAGCGGTTGCATCTCCTGAAGTAAGGTCTTCAGCGTATTCATTACCCTTAACGCCGCGAATCCATCCATCAGAGATCTTCTTAGCCATGAAATCAACAGCATTCATGTACTCATCTTCAGTTACCTTTGTGATGTCAACACCTTGGCCGAGCAAAATCACACCGATTGTGTCGCGCATTTCAGAAAGAACAACGATCTTTCCCTTGTTCTGTGGCGCAAATAAATCATCAAGTGTGCGAATTCCCTTTGGATTCTTTTCAACGTTCCAACCGAACCCACCCATGATGCCCTGCCATGTAAGCGTTGATTCACGATTAGGGTCATATGAAGGTGAAGCAAGTGAATCAAGAATGTTTACCTTATTTGGAATATTTGCAGTGTCATACTTTTGTGTATATCCCAAACGCATCCAGCGAGCTGCCATCCAGTCAGTTGGTGTAACAACGTCATAACCAATATCTTCGCCAAGCTTTAATTGCGCCTGAACTTTTCCATAGAACTCATCGTTATCGTTGTAATCTTCAAAGTACTTTGCTTCAATTCCAGTTTGTTCTGAGAACTTAACTAGAGTTGGATATGTCTTTGATTCTTCATCAAAATCTAAATACAAAGGCCAGTTACCCCAGCGCACAGTGTTTTCTGCAGAAGCACCATCTCCACCACCACATGCAGCTAAGAGTCCTGCCGCGCCAACACCACCTGCTCCTGCCAATACGGCACGTCGTGAAATCTGAGTTCCAAGTATCGAACGTGCTTCAGGTGAAAGTGATCGCTCTTTTGCCATTGCTGTACTCCTTTATTGTCTAGGGTCCTTGGGCGAAATACTACGCCCCAAGGTTGGTCATGACGTGCTTGATTCGTGTGTAATCTTCAAATCCATAGGCGGAAAGATCCTTGCCATATCCCGAGCGCTTGAATCCCCCGTGCGGCATCTCGGCAACCACAGGGATATGGGTGTTGATCCAGACGCACCCGAAGTCAAAGGCCTTAGCCATTCTCATTGCCCGGCCATGGTCCTTGGTCCAAATGCTTGAGGCCAAGCCGTACTCGACCCCATTGGCCTTAGAGATTGCATCGGCCTCATCGCTAAATTTCTGAACAGTAATGACTGGACCAAAGATTTCACTCTGGATCATCTCGTCATCTTGCTTCAAATCTGCAACAACAGTTGCCGGGAAGAAGAATCCTGGCTTATCTAGGGCCTTTCCACCGGTCATTACCTTGGCGTGAGAAGGAAGACGATCAAAGAAGGCGCTGACACGAGCTAGCTGATTAGCGTTATTAACTGGCCCTAAGAAAACATCTTCTGCAGGAGAACCAATAGCAATCCCCTTAGCCTGCTCGGTCAAAAGTGCGACAAACTCATCATAAACACTAGCTTCAACGATGACTCGTGTTGCAGCTGTGCAGTCCTGGCCGGCGTTGAAATAACCAGCAATGGCAATTGCTTCAGCTGCAGCTGCAAGATCTGCATCAGCAAAAACAACGACAGGGGCTTTACCACCTAGTTCAAGGTGAACACGCTTGAGTTGTGTGGCTGCAGATTGAGCCACTTGAATTCCCGCTCCCACTGAACCTGTAATAGAAACCATGTCTGGGCGTTTGTGTTCAACAACCATGCGTCCAGTTTCACGTTCACCACAAACAACATTGAAAACACCAGCTGGTAGGAACTCTGACATGACTTTCGCCATCCACACAGTTGACGCTGGTGTTGTATCACTTGGCTTTAAAACAACAGTATTGCCCGCAGCAATTGCTGGCGCCCATTTCCACACAGCCATCATCATTGGATAGTTCCATGGCGTTACTTGTCCAATAACTCCCACAGGTTCACGGCGAATCATTGAAGTCATACCTGGCATGTATTCACCAGCTGATTTTCCGTCGA
>JBEATO010000095.1:0-7069 GCA_041161945.1 Actinomycetota bacterium | reverse complement strand
GTGGTGAATCAACTAAGCCAGGTGTTGAACGTGTTTCTGAAGAAGAAGAACTTGCTCGAGTTATTCCAGTAATAAAGGAGTTAGCAAAAACTGGAGTACGAATTAGCATTGACACAATGCGAGCCAGCACGGCAAGAGCGGCCATTAGCGCCGGCGCACAGATCATCAATGATGTGAGCGGTGGATTAGCTGATCCAGAGATGTTGCCAACTGCAGCGCAGTTAGGCGTTCCATATATTGCAATGCATTGGCGCGGACATTCAAAAGATATGAATTCACGGGCAGTTTATGGAGATGTTGTTAAGGATGTAATTGCAGAGCTCCAGGAGAGAGTCAACGCTGCGCTAGATGCCGGGATTACTAAAGGTAATTTGATTCTTGATCCAGGTATTGGTTTTGCTAAAGAAGCTCACCACAACTGGGAAATCATTGATTCCATTGATCAATTTGTTGCCCTTGGCTATCCAGTCTTAGTTGGAGGATCTCGCAAACGCTTTCTTGGGGGAGATAATCCCGATGAGCGCGAAGCGGCAACAATCGAACTAACCAAACGACTTTCCACATCAGGCATCTGGGGAGTTAGAGTTCACTCTGTGAAAGCACATAAGGATGTTCTTAGCTCATGAGTGATCAGATATTTCTAACAGGCATTGCAGCCTTTGGATATCACGGTCTCTTTGATCATGAGCGCCAGAATGGTCAGGACTTCTTTGTAGATGTTGCACTTGCAGTGGATCTCAGAGCTGCATCCAAAAGTGATGAAATCCAAGACACTGTTAATTATGCCGAGATAACAAATTTAGTTGTAAAGCACATAACTACCGATCCCGTGAATTTAATTGAGAAATTAGCTGGTCGTATTGCAGATCAAATTCTTGCAGATCACGTGAAAGTTTCACTTGCTACGGTCACTGTTCACAAACCACAAGCTCCAGTGGATGCAGTCCTTAAAGACATTGCCGTGCAGGTCACACGTAAGCGATGAAGGCAGTTATTGCACTTGGTGCAAATATTGGAAATCCAAAAGAAAATCTAGATATTGCAGTTGCGCTGTTAAAGGAATCAACTGATTTTCAAAGTATTTCTTCTTATTACTCCACAGCACCTGTTGGCGGACCAGAACAACCTGATTACCTCAACGCGGTCTGCATCATTGAAAGTGATTTACCGGCAATAGATTTACTTTCACTTTTGCATGGAATTGAAAAATCTATGGGAAGAGAAAGAATTGAGCGATGGGGCCCAAGAACTATTGATTTAGATCTCATTCAATATGGTTCATTGCTTAGTAAAAGTGAAGAGCTAGAACTGCCACATCCCAGAGCCCATGAGCGTCGCTTTGTTTTAGAGCCTTGGTTTGAAATAGAACCCGATGCAGTCCTGCTTACACATGGGAAAATAAGCCAGCTTTTGGAGCAATTGCCTAAGTAACCCTAAACTTGTCGCATCTCGCCCGGTACCTGAAAGGACTGGAGCCACACGATGACTGTATTAGTGCCAACTATGGGTGCCTTGCATAAAGGCCACCAAGCGTTGATCAAGCGTGCTCGCAGTCTGAGTAAAGAAGTTGTTGTCAGTATTTTTGTTAATCCACTTCAATTTGAAAATTCAGATGATCTAAAAAATTATCCACGTAGTCCAGAGCGAGATATTCAATTAGCAACTTTGGCTGGTGCCACAGAAGTCTGGATGCCTGAGTATGAAGAGATTTACCCCGCCGAGATTAAGAAGTTAAGCGCAGGAGCGCTAGGAAAGTTGTATGAAGGTCACTCTCGCCCAGATCACTTTGATGGGGTCGTAACTGTTGTTAAACGTCTCTTTGAAATTGTTAAGCCGCAGATGGCTGTCTTTGGAGAAAAAGACTTCCAACAGTTAGCAATCATTAAAGCGATGAAAGGCTCAGTAGAAATTGTTGGCGTTCCAACTGTGCGCGAATTTGATGGTCTTGCACTTTCATCACGCAACGTCCGACTCAGTGAAGAAGGTCGGGTAAGTGCTAATGTCATTCAACGTGCTTTGGCAGCAGCCCATCTAGCTCCAAGCGTTGTTATTGCCCAAGAGATAATTGATTCAACTCTTGCAACAGAGGCTGGATTTAAAAAGGATTACGCAGCGATTATTGATGAAGATTCATTTGAACTAGCTAACGATCAAACACGTCACAAACGAGCGATTATTGCGGGTTGGATTGATGGAGTCCGCTTAATTGACAATATGAAAATGGGAGAGGGGCGTTAAGTGTTACTAACTGTTGATGTAGGTAATACCAATACCGTACTTGGAGTATTTAAAGGTGATGAGTTAGTGCGCTCTTGGCGCGTGAAAACAGATCCTCGCAGCACAGCCGATGAGCTGTGGTTGCAATACCGCTCACTTGTAGATGGTTATGAAATCACTGGTCTATCAGTGTGTTCAACTGTTCCAGCAACTTTGCGTGAGCTGCGCTCGATGATTGATGACTATTTTTCAGATATCAGAGTGACAATTGTTGAACCTGGGATTAAAACAGGCGTTCCACTTCTAGTTGATAATCCGAAGGAGATTGGCGCTGACCGAATCGTTAATACTTTGGCTGCTCACACCCTCTTTGGTGGTCCAGCAATTGTGGTTGATTTTGGTACGTCAACTAATTTGGATGTTGTTTCACCTAAAGGTGAGTTCTTAGGTGGTGCACTTGCACCTGGAATTGAAATCTCTGTTGATGCTCTTGCTTCACGTGCAGCTCAACTTCGCAAAGTTGAATTAGTACGCCCTAAAAATGTTATTGGCAAAAACACAGTCGAAGCTCTTCAATCGGGAACAATCTTTGGATTTGCCGGACAAGTAGATGGACTGGTCGATCGCATCTCGGCTGAACTTCTTGAAAGCTATTCAGCAGCGCCAACAGTCATCGCTACAGGTGGTTTAGCCCCGCTGATAATTGGTGTTTCTGAAACTATCGACCATCATGAGCCAGATTTAACGCTCATTGGCCTTCGTTTGATTCACGAACGAAATGCCTAACTCGGTAGACTTCGCCTCATTATGAGCACAGAGAACACACCTATTGAAGAGGATCTGCCAGAGCAGCTTCGCATCCGCCGTGAAAAGCGTGCATCGCTACTAGAAGGTGGAACTGAGCCATATCCAGTCTCTGTGCCGCGCACTCAATCTCTCAAGCAAATTCGTGAAAAGTATTCAGCACTTGAAATAGATGTAGCTACTGGAGATATTGAATCCTTAACTGGTCGCATTATTTTCAAGCGCGACACTGGAAAACTTTGCTTTGCAACTCTTCGTGAAGGCGATGGCACTGAACTTCAAGCCATGTTCTCACTCGATAAAATCGGTCAAGAATCTATTGATTCCTGGAAATCAGATATTGATTTAGGTGACATCGTTTCTGTTACTGGTGAAATCATCACTTCAAAGCGCGGTGAACTTTCTATTCTTGCTAACTCATGGAAGTTAGCTTCTAAATCACTACGCCCACTTCCTAATGATCACAAACCAATGTCAGAGGAAACTCGCGTGCGCATGCGCTATGTGGATCTCATTGTTCGTCCAGAAGCACGCGAAAATGCACGGTTGCGTCCTGCGGTAATGCGCTCATTGCGTGAAACTTTCCATAACCAAGAGTTCATTGAAGTTGAAACTCCAATGTTGCAGGTCATGCATGGCGGAGCCACCGCACGTCCATTCAAATCTTTCTCTAACGCCTATGACATGGATCTTTACCTACGTATTGCCCCAGAGTTATTTCTCAAGCGCTGTGTTGTTGGCGGAATAGAGCGCGTATTTGAGATTAATCGAAATTTCCGCAATGAAGGCGCTGACTCTTCACATTCTCCAGAGTTTGCAATGATCGAGAGTTATCAGGCATATGGAGATTGGCGCAGCATTGCTGATTTAACTCGTGAGTTAGTTCAAAACGCTGCCATGGCAGTTGCCGGTTCTCATGTTGTTACACACCACGATGGCCGCCAAGCAGATTTAGGTGGAAAGTGGCGCGAAATATCCCTATACGAGGCTATCTCTGAAGGCGTTGGTCAGAGCGTTAGCGCTCTAACACCTATTGCTGAACTAAAAACTATTGCAACGAAGCTTGGCATGAAGATTGATCCAAAGTGGATCACAGGCAAGTTAGCTGAAGAAATCTTCGAGCATGTTGCTAAAGATCAGTTAATTGCTCCTACTTTTGTTATGGGTTTCCCAGTTGATACATCTCCACTTGTTCGTGCACACCGTGATATTCCTGGTGTTGCTGAAAAATGGGATCTCTATGTTGATGGTTTTGAATTAGCAACTGGCTACTCAGAGTTAATTGATCCAGTTATTCAAAGAGATCGTTTAGTTGAGCAGGCAACACTTGGCTCTAAGGGTGATCTTGAAGCAATGCAAGTGGATGAAGATTTCTTGCGCGCCATGGAGTTTGGTATGCCACCAATGGGTGGAATGGGAATGGGCGTTGATCGTTTGTTGATGGCGTTAACAGGACTTGGAATTCGCGAAACTATTTTGTTTCCATTAGTAAAGCCAGAGGTTGAATAAGCATGCTTGTTGTTCGTCCTGCAAAAACTAATGACGTGAAAGTAATCCGCGCACTAGTTGATTCATACGCTGCTCCTGGTCAAATGTTGTCTAAAGAAACAGTTACATTGTATGAAAGCGTTCAAGAGTTTATTGTCGCTGAAGTTGATGGGGTAGTTGTTGGTTGTGGAGCACTGCATATTCTTTGGGAAGATTTAGCTGAAGTGCGCACAATGGCTGTTAAGAAAGAGCTCAACCGCCAAGGTATTGGACACAAAATTCTGGAAGCGATCATTGCGCGTGCTGGTGAAGTGGGCGTAGAAAAGCTTTTCTGTCTTACATTCCAAACTGAGTTCTTCGGAGCCCACGGTTTTGAAGTAATTGAGGGCACCCCAGTTAACCCAACGGTCTATGCAGAGCTTTTGCGCTCCTATGACGCCGGTGTGGCCGAGTTCCTCGATCTTGAATCGGTGAAGCCAAATACCCTGGGCAACACCCGAATGCTCAAGAAACTGGCCTAGATATAGCCTGCCCCGGGCATAAATGACCCAGTTATTGGGTTGTAAAAGGCAGTAGCAATCCACCTCGCGAGCGTAAGCCTGTAGGTATTAGGCTAAAGATAAGAGACAAAGGAAGAGAGCCCGCCCATGTTTGAGCGCTTTACAGATCGAGCCCGCCGAGTCGTTGTGCTGGCTCAAGAAGAAGCACGCATGCTCAATCACAACTACATCGGCACAGAGCACATCCTGCTTGGCTTAATTCATGAAGGCGAAGGCGTTGCAGCAAAGGGTCTCGAGTCACTTGGCATTTCACTTGAAGGCGTTCGCGCGCAAGTAGAAGAAATTATTGGTCAAGGACAACAAGCACCAAGTGGTCATATTCCTTTCACACCACGTGCAAAGAAAGTTCTAGAACTATCACTTCGTGAAGCTCTACAACTTGGTCACAACTACATCGGCACAGAACATATTTTGCTTGGTCTTATTCGCGAAGGTGAAGGCGTTGCCGCACAGGTTCTTGTAAAGCTTGGCGCAGACCTCAACCGTGTTCGTCAACAAGTTATTCAATTGCTTTCTGGTTACCAAGGTAAAGAAGCAGTACAAACTGGTGGACCAGCAGAGGGCACGCCATCAACATCATTAGTTCTTGATCAATTCGGTCGAAACCTCACACAAGCTGCCCGTGAAGGAAAGCTTGATCCGGTTATTGGTCGCGAAAATGAAATCGAACGTGTGATGCAAGTTCTTTCACGTCGTACAAAAAATAACCCAGTTCTTATTGGTGAACCAGGTGTTGGTAAGACTGCAGTTGTTGAAGGTCTTGCCCAAGCAATTTACAAAAATGATGTTCCAGAGACTTTGAAAGATAAGCAGGTTTATTCACTTGATCTTGGCGCACTTGTTGCAGGTAGCCGCTACCGTGGAGATTTCGAAGAGCGCTTGAAGAAGGTATTAAAAGAGATTAAAACCCGCGGAGACATCATTCTTTTCATCGATGAAATCCACACACTTGTAGGAGCGGGAGCTGCAGAAGGTGCAATTGATGCTGCCAGCATCTTGAAGCCAATGCTTGCTCGCGGTGAACTACAGACAATCGGTGCAACAACTCTTGATGAGTATCGCAAGCATGTTGAAAAGGATGCAGCCCTTGAGCGCCGCTTCCAGCCAATTCAAGTGAAAGAGCCATCAGTTGCTCACACAATTGAAATTTTGAAGGGTCTTCGCGATCGCTACGAAACTCACCACCGTGTTTCTATTACAGATGGTGCATTAGCAGCGGCAGCAAACCTTGCTGATCGTTATGTTTCAGATCGCTTCTTGCCAGATAAGGCAATCGATTTAATCGATGAAGCAGGCTCACGCCTTCGTATTAAGCGCATGACTGCCCCTGCAGAACTTCGCGCATTTGATGACAAGATCGCAGATGCCCGTAAGGAAAAAGAGTCTGCAATCGATGGTCAGGATTTTGAAATGGCCGCAGCTCTTCGCGATAAGGAAAAGAACTTAATTACTGAAAAGCATGAAGCTGAAAAGAATTGGAAAGCAACTGATCTAGACAAGGTCACTGAAGTTGATGAAGAACTCATTGCTCAGGTGCTCTCAATCTCTACTGGAATCCCAGTCTTTAAACTTACAGAGGAAGAAACTGCACGACTTCTTCGTATGGAAGATGAACTCCACCACCGTGTTATTGGACAAGACCAAGCAATCATGGCCTTGTCACAAGCAATCCGTCGCACACGCGCAGGTCTAAAGGATCCACGCCGTCCTGGTGGATCATTTATCTTCGCTGGTCCTTCAGGTGTCGGTAAGACTGAACTTTCTCGCACACTCGCATCATTCTTATTCGGTGATCAAGATGCATTAATTCAACTTGATATGTCTGAATACTCAGAGCGTCACACCGCATCACGTTTGTTCGGTGCACCTCCAGGATATGTTGGATATGACGAGGGTGGACAGTTAACTGAAAAGGTTCGCCGTCGCCCATTCTCAGTTGTTCTTTTCGATGAAATCGAAAAAGCACACCCAGATATCTTTAACTCGTTATTGCAGGTTCT
>JBEATO010000053.1:0-6147 GCA_041161945.1 Actinomycetota bacterium | reverse complement strand
GAACTGTTTGATCTATTTGAACAACAATTTTTGTAAGTATTCCGGCAACAGGTGAAGGAATCTCGGTATCTACTTTGTCAGTTGATACCTCAAGAAGTGGTTCATCAACATTGACATGGTCGCCTTCAGACTTTAACCAACGTGTAACTGTTCCTTCGCTAACACTCTCACCAAGTGCCGGCATCGTTACGGAAAATGTCATTATTTTCTCTCCTTGGTTATCCGTGTGCGTGAAGCGGTTTGCCTGCAAGAGCCATATGAGCTTCGCCCATTGCCTCAGACAGTGTTGGGTGTGCATGAATAAGGGATGCAACATCGGTTGCACGTGCTTCCCAGTTAAATATTAACTCTGCCTCAGCAAGAAGTTCACCGACACGAGCGCCAACCATGTGAACTCCAAGGATGGGGCCATCTTTTTCCCCTACAAGTTTGATTGAACCAGCCGTACCAAGAATCTGCGCTTTACCGTTTCCAGCTAAGTCATAACTAAGTTCAACAACATCATGGCCACGCTTTTTAGCCTCTGCAGTTGTTAAACCAACTGAAGCAACTTCAGGATCTGAGTAGGTAACGCGCGGAATTCCATCGTAGTTAATTGGGCGTGGGTTCAACCCTGCAATTTCCTCAGCAACGAGCATGCCTTCTGCAAAGCCAACGTGGGCTAACTGCAGCGTTGGGATTAAGTCGCCAACAGCCCAAATGCCAGGCACATTCGTGCGGCACTTGTTATCTACGATGACATAGCCACGATCCATCGTGATTCCCTGCTCTTCATATCCAAGGTTTGCAGATACTGGACCACGGCCAACAGAGACCATCAAAAGATCTGCAGTGAACTCTTTGCCATCTTCTAAAGTGATGGTGACACCCTTTTTACTCTGGGTAGCTGATTTAAATTTAACGCCTAGTTCAAAGTTGATTCCGCGCTTTCTAAATGCGCGCTCGAGCTGCTTACTTGAGCTCTCATCTTCAAGGGCGATTAGATGTGGCAGTCCTTCAATAATGGTTACTTCTGAGCCAAAGGATTTCCAGACAGATGCGAACTCGCAACCAATGACTCCGCCACCTAAGACGATGACAGATTTTGGAACGTAATCCATCTTTGTTCCATGGTCTGAGGTAATGATCTGCTTGCCATCAATTTCAAGGCCAGGCAAAGTGCGCGCATATGAGCCAGTTGCAAGAATGATGTTTTTGCCGGTGTAGCGCTGGCCATTTACTTCAACTGTGTCCTTAGAAACTAACTTTCCATGACCTTCGATATATGTAATGTTTCTAGATTTAACTAATCCTTGTAGACCTTTGTGAAGACGGGAGATGACACCGTCTTTGTATGAATTAACACCGTTCATGTCGATGCCATTAAATGTGGACTTAACACCGAACTTAGAACCCTCACGGGCGCCATCTGCGATTTCAGCTGAGTGTAAAAGCGCCTTAGTTGGAATGCAGCCCTTGTGCAGACAGGTTCCACCAACTTTGTCAGCTTCGATTAATGCAACTGAGAGGCCAAGTTGTGCACTTCGCAAGGCGCAGGCATAACCACCGCTTCCGCCACCCAGAATCACTAGATCAAATTGCGACACTCAACTACCCCTTTTACCCATGCTTAGGGCTCTATCTTGCCGTACCTACGCCTGTTCGACCAATCTCACGAGTGAGCGCATGCTCACACCTGTGCCACCAACTGGCGTATATCCATGGGCCTTGCCCTCATTGAAGGCAGGTCCTGCGATATCAAGGTGAAGCCATGGAAGTTCAGGATTAACAAACTCTTTCAAAAATAGGCCAGCCACCATCATGCCGCCATTTTTATCTCCTCGGTTAGCAATATCTGCTACAGGAGAATCCAAAGAAGCGCGAAGTTCTACAGGCAAAGGCATTGGCCAGAACTGTTCGCCTGTTTCTTTAGTGATTGCGATAAATGCATCACTAAAACTTTGATTGTTTGTCATGACCGCGCCCGTGCGAGTTCCAAGAGCAATGACTTGTGCACCAGTTAATGTTGCAACATCAATCATTCCATCTAGCTTATTTTTACTTAACTGGGCTTTCACCATTGCATCTGCGAGAACTAATCGACCTTCAGCATCAGGGTTAAGGACCTCAACAGTTTTTCCACCAAAGATTGTGATGACATCACTTGGACGTGTGGCTGTATCACTTGGCATATTTTCAGCAAGTGGAGCCCAGCAGTCAATTGCTACCGGCAAACCAAGTTCTGCAATAGCAAGGGTTGCAGCACATACTGCTGCAGCCCCACTCATATCGCACTTCATCGCTTCCATACCTAAGCCGGGCTTGAGATTGAGCCCACCTGTATCAAATGTGATTCCCTTGCCAACAAATGCAAAGCGCTTAACGTTTTTAGCTTTCGGAGTGTAAGAAATATGCATAAGGCGTGGGGGATTAGCTGATCCTTGGCCCACACCAATAATGCCGCCATAACCTTGTGATTTAAGTTGCTTCTCATCCCAGATAGTTACTTTTAATCCCACCTTGGCACCGCCAGCTGCTTTAACATCTGCAGTTAATTTCTTAGTGAAAGTCTCTGGATATAAATGACTAGGGGGCGTATTAACAAGGTCGCGCACGAGATGCGTGTACTTAGCAATAATTGATGCGCGAACAGTGATCTCTTTAGCCTCACTCTTTCCAGCAAGCTTTGAAAAGATTGTTGCAGACTTCAAAGCGCTCTTTTGATCTTGCTTTGAAGATCCACGGAACTCATTAAAAACATATGCTCCAAGGGCCGCACCTTCTGCAACCGCGCTTACGCCCAATAAATCGCGGGCTGGAAGAGCAAAAGTTGCCCCAGCATTTCCTGCTAACGCTCTGGCCGCACTACCTGCAGCTCTGCGCAAATTCTCATGGGAATAAGTTGATGACTTAGGACCAAGACCGGTGAAGACCATTAAGCGTGCTGGTCCACCAGGCATCTTTGTTACTTCATCTGCTTTTCCAGTTGCACCCATCTCGAGTAAAGAGGCTAAAAGCGATTTTGAATCAAGAGCTAAATCACCTGATTCGATGGCGATGCCACCTTTTGTGTTGGTGCTAACCAGACCCACAACAAGGAGATCATCTTTAACGAGGCCATCTGAGATTTTGAGTGTTGTCATAGGTGCCAGCGTAATAGATGTATTGGTAGGTTCACACTATGAAGCACTCGCCCTTACACGATAAGCATCTAGCCCGAAATGCCAAGATGGCCGATTTTGGCGGCTGGCTGATGCCGATTGAGTATCCAGGGGCAGGAGTTCTGGCTGAACACGCCGCGGTTCGTGAAAAAGTGGGGATCTTCGATGTCTCGCATTTAGGTAAAGCCAGTGTGACTGGAAAAGGAGCTGTGGAGTTCCTCAATTCAATGTTCACTAATGATCTGAGCCGCATTGGAAATGGTTTTGCCCAATACACCTTGCTCTGTAATGAAAAAGGTGGAGTTATTGATGACCTGATTGCCTATCGCAATAGTGAAGAAGATTTCTTTTTAGTTCCTAATGCTTCAAACACGACAGATGTGGTTGCAACTTTAAAGAGCCATGTTCCAGCTGGCATCATTGTTACCAACCTTCACACTGACTATGCAGTCATTGCTGTGCAGGGACCACTAGCACCGCAAGTGATGCAATCACTGGGAGTAAATACCAATATTGATTACATGGCTTTCGAAAAGGTCAGCATTGGCGGAGCAGAAGTAATCTTGTGCCGCACTGGTTACACAGGTGAACTGGGTTACGAATTGCTTCCAAAAACTGAAGATGCTTCCAAAGTCTGGGATGCAATCGTTGCAGCGATAGAACCAGTAGGTGGATTGGTATGTGGTCTGGGTGCGCGAGACACATTGCGCACAGAGATGGGCTACCCACTTCACGGACATGAGCTCTCATTAGAGATCACACCAGTGGAAGCAAGTGCTACATGGGCTATCGGTTGGGACAAGGGTGAATTTTTGGGTTCTAGTGTTTTGAAATCACAGAAATCGCGAGGTGCTAAGCGTCGCAGTGTGGCAGTTAAATCTTTAGACCGTGGTATTCCTCGTGGTGGAATGAGTGTGAAAACAAGTGATGGCACCTTACTTGGTGAAGTAACGAGTGGAACATTTTCCCCATCACTTAAAGTGGGAATAGGAATCGCGCTCCTTGATGCATCTGTGAAAATCGGTGATCAATTAGTTATTGATGTGCGAGGTCGCGATTCAATAGTTGAAGTGGTGAAACTTCCCTTTATGCCTTCGCACGTTCGTTAAATTCAATTGGTGCCAAGAAGGCAGCCCGGGTTTTAGTTCTACGCAGCGCAGATAAGACTGCTTTACCTGAAAACACCAAAAGAATCGTCGTAAAGACTGCCCGTGGTATATCCCAAGCCATGGCTGTGGCAAAGTGGAATGTAATGAAGCGAGAGAGATTTTCACTTATGGCTCCATTGGCAAGGTAAGAGAGCTGGGTATCAGCACCTAGAGCCCACGGCCAAAACTGTAGATCCATCAAGATTCCAAAGAGCTCTGAGGCGATGATGCCAAAGACAATAAGTAGAAGTAATTCACGGCGACCTCGAAGTTTTTTACCTGGCAACATTCCAGCGGCCATACCAATCCATGCAGCTGCAAATACTTGATAACCCAGCCAAGGACCAACACCGCCAGTAAGTAAGGCTGAAACAAACATGGAAGTAAGTCCCAGAATAAATCCGAAGGAAGGACCAAAGACTCGGGCACTGAGAATCAAAATAAACCACATAGGTTCAATTCCAACTGCGCCAGCACCTAGTGGGCGAAGGGCTGCAATGAGGGCCGATAAAACACCGAGGAGTGCAACAGATTTAGCATCAAGTGCGGAGTTAGAAATCTGAATGATGACTAAAAAAAATGCCACAGATAGTGCTGCCCAAAAGAAAAGCTGCGTGCGCGGAAGTGATTGCCCGTTATAGAAAAAAGGCCACAAGAACCCAGCGGCAGAAATCAACGAAGCCAGTGTAAGTACTGCTGTGCCGATGGGAGAGAATCTGACTACGTCATTAGTGCGCATTAGCTATTTGCCTCAATAGCTCGGACAACATCACCAACTGTTAACCAAGGCTGCGGTGACATGATCTTAGAAACCTGTGGGGCAAAAGCTGGCGAAGATAAGAGCACATCAATTGTTGGGCCATCGGCAACGATGTCACCATCTGCTATAAAGATTGTCCGGGTGGCTAATTCTGCGACCAGTTCAACATCGTGCGTAGCAATGATGACGCTGCGATTAAAGACGCGAGCAAAATCGATCAGCATCTTGGTTAACACACGTTTGGCTTGATAATCCAGGCCTCTGGTTGGCTCATCCAAGATAAGCAGGTTTGGATTAGCCGAGAGCACCACACTCAGAGCCAAACCTAAACGCTGGCCTTCAGATAAATCCCGGGGATGTGTCTGGGCTGATATTCCGGGAACAAGTTGGGATAGAAGTGCAAAGGTTGTGCCACTTGCAACTTGATTGTCACCATCTGCTTGTTTGCACTCTTCACTCACGCTTTGTCCGTAGAGCAGATCACTTGGTTCTTGTGGGATATAGCCAACAGTTTCGCGACGTTGCTTACTATGTAATTTCTGTGAATCAATCCCGTTAACGATTACCTCACCAGCTGCGTTATCGCTAACTCCTGCAATAGCTCGCAGGAGTGAGCTTTTTCCTGCGCCATTTCGACCCATGATGGCAACGATCTCATTCTCATAGATAGTTGTTGAAAGAGAGTTCACGGCGTTTTTTCCGCCATAGGAAATAGTTAAGTCTTTAACGCTTGCACAGGCCTTGAGTGAACTACTTGGCACAACAGGCTTAGTGACTTCATGTGATTCTCTAAACTCTTGCGTCATCCGGCGCATCTCTCGCACCGAAACACCAATCTCTTTTAACCCAAGAGCTCTAGCAAGTTCAACAATGGGCGGGGCAATAGGGGAGTTCATCAGGATTTGCTCAGGTGTGCCAACCACAGCAGAGCCTGCACCATTGATGTGAACAATGCGATCAGCAAATTGAATAACTCGTTCTAACTTATGTTCTGCAATAACCACTGTCAGACTTAAATCGTGAACTAAGCGGTGCAGAATCGAGAGAACTTCCTCAGCAGCAATAGGGTCGAGTGCACTTGTGGGTTCATCTAGGACTA
>JBEATO010000005.1:0-4370 GCA_041161945.1 Actinomycetota bacterium | reverse complement strand
TTGTAATATCAGCTAAATCTGCTTGATCTGCGCGCAGTGCATATCCAAAATCATGACACCAACGGGCACGGGCCTCTTGATCATCGGTTCCACGGATGTTTGAGACAAATACAGTTGGTACTTGTGCGGGCAATAGTTCATGCACGCCGTTATATCCAGTCGCACAAATACCTGCATCAAATGCATGCAACACTTTTGCTAATGGGAAATAGCGTGCAACTTTAATATCCAGGCCCTCTGGAGCTAAAGAATTTCCATCTTTATCAATGGGAGCCTTAGTTAAAATCACTTGTAGGTCTTTCCAGCCCAGCAATCCTTCAAGAGCTGCAGTCATCTTGTGGTTCACATCGCTATCGCCAGTTCCCAGTTGAACTAGCGCAACGGGGCGGTTTTGATCAAGACCAAGTGCTTTGCGAGCATCTTCGCGAGAGAGTGCATCTTCTTTTCTAAAAAGTGAGACAGGCGCTGTTAAAACAGAGTCTTTGCGCTTTGCTGTTGGACCAAAATCATAAGCACGTGCAATGTCTCCTGGCTCAACAATTGCATCCATCATTTTTGCTTGTAAACCTAAAATAAAGCGCTGTGGCTTCTTCTGCCACAGTCCACGACGAACCCACACTAGTTTTAACTGTGGGTTTGCATTACGCGCAGCTATTACACCTGGATAAGGAACAACGCCATCAAAAGATAAAACCTTTGCATCTGTTTCATCTACTAGCGCTAAAAGGCGATCGCGTAGATATGCATCCCACTTTTCGCGAGACATCCATAAACGATCACGTCCAGGAATGTATTCGCAGCGAATACCCATAAAGGATGGAATCTCGGCAATACCACCGGCCATAGAAACGATGATGGGGTTAGCAACTGGCTTGAGCGCCAGTGCTACTGCACTTGCTCGTGCCAAGTGGCCCATTCCAACACCATTGCTGGTTGCAAGGATGATTGTGGGTTTAGACATTAGTTACCCCACGAAGAGTGCAACGGGCGACCTTCTGCATAACCAGCAGATGATTGAATTCCAATAACTGCACGTTCTGCAAACTCATCAAGATTACGTGCACCGGCATAGGTGCAAGAAGAGCGAAGTCCAGCAATGATTTCATCGAGTAAATCTTCAACACCTGGTCGTGCAGGATTTAAATACATACGAGAAGTTGAGATGCCTTCTTCAAAGAGCGCCTTGCGAGCGCGATCAAAGGCATCTTCGCCAGAAGTTCGAGCAGCAACAGCTCGCGCTGATGCCATTCCAAATGATTCTTTAAATAAACGTCCATTGACATCACTTTGTAGGTCGCCAGGTGATTCATATGTTCCGGCAAACCAAGAACCAATCATTACTTGAGATGCACCAGCGGCAAGTGCCAATGCAACATCTCTTGGGTGGCGCACTCCGCCATCTGCCCAGACGTGTGCACCTAACTTCTTAGCCTCTGTCGCACATTCCAGAACAGCAGAGAACTGAGGGCGACCAACACCTGTCTGCATACGTGTTGTGCACATAGCCCCTGGTCCAACGCCCACCTTAATAATTGTCGCTCCTGCTGCAACTAGATCTCTCACACCATCGGCAGTTACAACGTTGCCTGCAACGATTGGAACTGAGAGACCGAGAGATTTAATCGCCTTAAGGGCCTCAATCATCTTCTTCTGGTGTCCGTGGGCAGTATCAACTACTAGAACATCGGCCCCTGATTCAACAAGGGCAGCTGCCTTTGCTGCCACATCACCATTAATACCAACAGCTGCAGCAATGCGCAGATGATTATTTGCATCAATTGCTGGTGAATACAGCGTGCCACGAAGTGCACCAAGGCGCGTAATGATGCCAACTAAGTCACCGTTAGTAGAAACTACTGGGGCTAACTTGTGACGATGTTGATTTAAGAATTCAAATGCTGCACGGGCATCAAGGTTATCTGCCATAGTAATAAGTTCTTTACTCATTACTTGATGCAGTTGCGTAAAGCGATCAACGCTCTTGCAATCTTCTTCTGTAACTATTCCTACGGGCTTGCCACTATCAACAATGACGATTGCACCATGTGCACGCTTATATAAGAGAGAAACCGCATCTGCCACAGTTTGATGTGGATTTAAGGTAATAGGTGTATCAAAGAATGTGTGACGGGCTTTAACCCATTTAATAACGCTATCAACTACTGCATGTGGAATATCTTGTGGGATAACCGCTAAGCCACCACGTCTGGCAATAGTTTCAGCCATACGACGACCAGAGATAGCGGTCATGTTTGCAACAACTAAAGGAATTGTTGTTCCTGAGCCGTCAGTGGAAGCTAAATCCACGTCCATACGGCTAGAGAGTTCAGAGGCACTTGGCACCATGAAGACATCGTCATAGGTGAGATCGTGGGTGGGATTATTTATGAAGCGCACGTAGCAGAACTATACTCATGTAGGATTTAGGGATGTCTAATCCACTTATTTCAGCACGTGGTTTGACCAAGAAATTCGGAGATTTAACCGCAGTTGATGCTGTGGACTTCGATGTGGCCAAGGGTGAGTCCTTTGGTTTGCTTGGACCCAATGGTGCTGGCAAATCAACAATCATGCGTGTTCTTGCCGCAACATCTCAGCGCACAAGTGGAACTGTAGAAATCCTCGGTAAAGACCCTGAATTATTTGGACCTCTCGTACGTGCCCACCTTGGAGTTGTACCCCAGCAAGATAATCTCGATGGCGAATTAACAGTCACCGAGAACTTATACATTTACGGGCGTTACTTTGGTTTGTCAAAGAAATTTATTAAAAACAAGATCGAAGAACTTCTTGAGTTTGCACAATTAGAAGAAAAGCGTGATGTAAAGGTTGAAGCGCTTAGTGGTGGAATGAAGCGCCGTTTAACAATTGCCCGCGGCCTTGTTAGTGAACCAGATATTTTGTTACTAGATGAACCAACAACTGGCTTAGATCCTCAAGCTCGTCATATTTTATGGGATCGCTTATTCCGTCTGAAGGAACAAGGCGTAACCCTTGTTCTCACCACACACTTTATGGATGAAGCTGAACAATTATGTGATCGCCTAGTGGTGATGGACAAAGGTTCAATTATGGCTGAAGGATCTCCAGCATCTTTGATTAAGCAGTATTCAAGTAAAGAGGTATTGGAAGTTCGATTTGGAAGTGATCGCAATAAAGAGGTTGCCCCAAAGCTTGCAATGATGTGTGAGCGCATGGAGACCCTGCCAGATCGCATCTTGATGTACACAGAAGATGGCGAAAAACTCCTTGAAGAAATCACTCATGCTGGAATGCATGCAACTACTTCACTTGTTCGCAGAAGCTCACTTGAAGATGTCTTCTTGCGCCTAACTGGAAGAACTTTGATTGAATGAACGCGGGTATTGATGTTCCTACTATTCAACGTTTTGGAGCTTTATACATAGCTTCGGCACGTTTGAAATCAATGTCTAAGTGGCGAACCATCATCGCGGCGGTAGATATCGGAAATCCGCTGTTTTACTTAATCGCGGTAGGTATTGGTATAGGCGTCATGGTTGAACAAGGGTCGGGCACAAGCGGTACAAATGGCATTAAATACATAGCTTTCATCGCACCTGCCCTATTGGCCAACACCGCAATTACAGGAATTATGGATGAAACAGTCTTTCCTACTATTGAGGGCTTTAAGTGGCGCAAGCTTTTCTTTGCGCAAAACTCAACTCCAATAACTGGTCAACAGATCGCACTAGGTGTTTTTCTGGCTGCACTTTGTCGTGCACTCTTTGCCGTAATCGCTTACTACATTCTCTTGCTTGCCTTTAATGTTGTTGACTTTGGAATCAGTATCTTGCTAGTACCTATTGCCGTTCTAGGTGGGGGTGCTTTTGGTGCGCTTATGTTGTTTGCAGCAGCAAAAATTGAAAAAGAAGATCAATTCTTCAACATTCTAGGTCGCTTAGTCATTATGCCAATGTTCTTGTTCTCTGGAACTTTCTTTCCTCTGACATCAATGCCGGTGTATTTGCAGCCTATTGGATGGATTTCACCACTGTGGCATGCAACCGAGCTAGGCCGTGAGTCTGCTTTTGATTACGGAATTAGCACCACAATGGTTGTTGTTCACCTTGTATTCCTGTTTACATTGCTTGTCATTGGTCTAGTCCTTGCTACTCGCCAATTTGAACGGCGGTTATCAAAGTGAGTAATGCTGTAGATATTGCAATGAGCCGTAAATCAACAGCTATGTACGCTGGTAGGCCTCATGTATTGCTAGAGCGCGGTTGGCTTGCATTTAGATCTACCAATTGGGTTCCAGTTGTTACAGGTTTTGTTGAGCCGGTTCTTTTCTTGTTGGCTTTTGGTTACGGAATGGGAAGCCTTGTTGGAGATGTGACTACAGGAAACAA
>JBEATO010000076.1:0-5015 GCA_041161945.1 Actinomycetota bacterium | reverse complement strand
CTTGTGGAATAGCGGCGGCTTCTTCGCCTGTTAGTTCGTACAAGTCTTTATCTACTGGGGCAGGTGGTTCGATCTTGTTGATAATTCCATCAAGACCGGCCATCAACATTGCAGCAAAGGCTAGATATGGATTAGACGATGGATCTGGGCAACGGAACTCAATTCGCTTTGCCTTTGGGTTGGATCCAGTAATTGGAATACGGATACAAGCTGAGCGGTTACGAGCTGAGTAAACAAGGTTTACTGGTGCTTCATAACCTGGGACTAAGCGACGGTATGAGTTAACAGTTGGGTTAGTGAAAGCAAGCAATGACGGTGCGTGCTTGAGAAGACCACCGACATAGTGACGGGCCATGTCTGAAAGATCGCCGTATCCATCACCGAAGAACAATGGCTTGCCATCTTTCCAGAGTGATTGGTGAACGTGCATACCTGAACCGTTATCACCAAAGAGTGGCTTTGGCATAAATGTTGCAGTCTTTCCGCCCTGCCATGCAGTGTTGCGAATGACGTACTTAAACTTCATTACATCATCACCAGCAGTCAAAATATCTGTGAAGCGGTAGTTAATTTCCATCTGACCAGCTGTTCCCACTTCGTGGTGAGAGCGCTCAACTAGAAGGCCAACTTTTCCAAGTTGCATAACCATCTCATCGCGAAGATCAGCAAATTGATCAGTTGGTGATACTGGGAAATATCCACCCTTTACGCGAGTGCGGTATCCGCGGTTAGGAGTTCCATCGGCATCTTCTTTAATGCCTGTATTCCAAGCACCCTCATATGAATCAATCTCATGATAGGCAGTGTTGATATCGGTCTTAAAGCGAACGCGATCGAAAACATAGAATTCAGCTTCTGGCGCAAAGAATGCTGTGTCAGCAATTCCTTGTGCACGCATGAAGTCAACTGCCTTTGCGACAACACCACGTGGGTCACGACTATATGCCGAGTTATCTACTGGGTTGTGAACAGAGAAGATAATGATCAGAGTCTTCTCTTTGCGGTATGGGTCAAGGTATGCAGATTCTGGAACTGGTAACAGTTTCATATCTGATTCATGGATTGACTGGAATCCGCGAATTGATGAACCATCAAACATCAGACCATCTGTAAAGACAGCCTCATCAAATGATTCAACAGGAACGTTGAAGTGGTGCTGGATACCTGGAAGATCTGTAAAGCGCACGTCAACGAGCTTTATGTCTTCCTTCTTGATATATGCAAAAATTTCTGCAGAGTTCTTAAACATGCTTCTCCCAATTCACATGGATACATAAATGGTGTATCAGCGCAGATTTTCTCGACTTTGAGCCCTCTGCTTCGTGGCCCAAGAATAAGTCTCACAAGGCACATTGGCCTAACCGCCCTGTTACATCCATGTTAAGAATTTAAAGGGCGTTAGGCTTAGGCCCATGAGCTACCCATTCATCCGAACCACCTATGGACGCCGCATGGGCGCCCTGGCCCTTGATTGGTTGGCTTGCATGTCAATTGTTGGGGCCTTTTCGGGCGGCCTCTTTGCGGTGGACCCATTGAGACCCCTTTGGATCTTTCTATTGTTTTTTGCACAGATGTGGATTCTCACCGCTTTGCAAGGTGGAACTCTTGGTCATCACCTCTTTGGAATGAAGGTTGTGCGATTTGAGGATGGTGGACCACTCTCAATTCGACAGGCTCTGGTGAGAACAATTCTCGTGGTGCTCGTGGTCACTGCAGTTACTTTTGATGAGAACGGCCGTGGAATCCATGAGCGCTTAAGCGGATCAGTGCTTACAAGAAGCTAGATCAATTTTCATTCAATCAACTTAACTCCGCTTACACTTACCGAATGAATGGCTCACTGGCACTTGTTGGTTCAGGTGAGTATCTACCTGCCATGGCCCAGTTTGAAAATTCTTTAGTCGCCGATGGAGTAACGAACGGTAAAGAAGCTAGATTTCTGCAGATTCCAACTGCAGCAGGGCGCGAGAGCAGTGATCGCCTAGAGTATTGGAAAGAGCTTGGAATTAGACAGGCAAAGAACATTGGCGTGGAGGCAACGTATCTTCCAATCTTCACACGTGAAGATGCATTCAATCAAGAATATGTTGACGCTGTAGCAAACAGTGCACTGATGTATATGTCCGGGGGAGACCCACACCATTTAGCACAGGTTTTGATTGGCACACCGCTCTGGGATGCAATTCTTGAGAATTGGAAAACCGGAGCATCACTTGCAGGATGCAGCGCCGGGGCGATGGTTCTTAGCGCGCATATCCCTAACTTTCGCTTACTAAAAAAGGTGCCCACACAGGGATTGAATTTGCTTCCTGAGGTTCGTGTAATCCCACATTTCAATAAGTTCTTTAAATGGATTCCAGAGAGTGCGGCCAAGGTTTTGCTGCATGTACCCGATAACTCAATCCTGATCGGCGTAGATGAGCTAACAGCGATCGTGAAGCGCTCAGGAGATAGCGAGTGGGTTGTGGTCGGTGAGGCAAAGGTGCATGTACTAAAGGGTTTGCCAGATCAACAGCTACACGATGGAGAAAGAATCAATCTTTCAATCTAAAGATGTATTAGCGAATCTTTGGCGCACGAGTTGGCATCGGACCCTTAGGAATTGGCATAGACAGTCCACCAACGGCCTTTAAGCGAGCACGAACTTCACGCATTTGATGGGCAGTTAACTTCTTAGGTTGCTTTTGCAGATGCTTTTGTAGTTTGCGCAGTGGAACTTGGCCTTCACCATCGCCAACAATTACTTCAATCACTGGAACTCCAGGAGCAAAGCGCTCAGACTTCTTGTGCTCATCCTGTAGTAGTTGGCGCAACGTATTGGGTGAACCTTCGCCAGTAAGAACAATTCCTGCACGGCCAACACTTCGGTGGACCATATCTTGGTTGCGAGAGACTGCAACGGCTGGAGTTGTTGTCCAACCTTTGCGAATAGCCATCAACACACTTGCACCAGCACCCATCTGGCCATCAATTGATGTGTATGCAGCGCGGCCAGCAACACGAGTAAACACAAGAAGAGTTGTTAGAAAAGCAAGAGGGGTGAAGATAAAGCCAACATAAACAGGACGGCCAACTGCTATCCCAATGCCAATACCGATTAAAAGTGTTGTTAGAAATATTGCGACTAGGGCAATACCGATCCAAGGCTTAACCTGCTTTGTGACAGCGTATGCATCACGAAAGGTTTGGAAGCGAGGGGTCTTGATCTTCTTTTCTTTAGCTTTTCTCTTGAACATGTCTTTAGTTTAGTGGGGCAGGGGCGGTTCCACCAAGGCGGACCGGAGCCCAACGTTGCCCCACATGGCTATCAGGGTAGTCCTCTTGCACCTGCCGCAACATGGCTACCAATGTTGTTCGCAAATGCAACTCTGCCTGCTCAACATCTGTTCCGCGTTCATAAAAAATCGGCTTACCAAAGACCACTGTTACAGGGAATTTATTGTGCTTGAGGTTTCGCTTTACGCCCTTGGTCCAAATTCTCTGACTACCCCAAATAATCGTAGGAATAATCGGCACACCAGCACCCATCGCTAATCTGACCGCGCCAGATTTAAGCTCTTTAATCTCAAATGAGGTTGAGGTTGTGCCCTCAGGAAAGATGCCGATAATTTCGCCTGCTTTTAGTGCTCGAAGGGCTGCGACAAAAGATGCAGAACCACTGCTGCGATCAACGCTGATGTGGTGCATGCCGCGCATAAGTGGGCCTGCTAATTTGTTTTCAAAGATTTCTTTTTTTGCCATAAAGCGGACATAGCGATTTGCGGGAAGAGCTGCAGTTCCAGTGATCGCAAAATCTAAATAGCTCACATGATTGATTGCAAGAATTGCGCCATCTTTGCGCGGGATATTTTCTTCGCCACTAAAATCAAAACGAAGTCCAAGAACCTTCCAGAAAGTTTTTATCACCGCAATTACTGGGGGATAGACAAGATCAGCCACGAGTTGCCTTTGCATCGATTGCCTGCTTATAAAGGCGCCCTGCGCGATAGCTAGAACGAACGAGTGGTCCACTCATTACCCCAAGGAAACCAATATCTGTGGCTTCTTTGGCTAGTTCAACGAACTCCTCAGGTTTAACCCAACGCTCGACTGGATGGTGGCGGCTGGTTGGTCGTAAGTACTGAGTAATAGTGATTAAGTCACAACCTGCATCATGTAAATCAACAAGTGCTTGAGTCACTTCTTCTCGAGTCTCGCCCAAACCAAGAATGAGATTTGATTTGGTAACTAAGCCAAAATCACGGGCCATGGAGATAACTGTTAAAGATTTCTCGTAAGTAAATGCTGGGCGAATTCGCTTGAAAATGCGGGGGACTGTCTCCAAGTTATGGGCAAAGACCTCAGGGCGAGTTTCAAAGATTTCATTGAGTAGGTGCGCCTTTGCATGAAAGTCAGGGGCCAGCATTTCAACACCAGTACCCGGATTTAACTCGTGCACCATGCGAATTGTTTCGGCATAGAGCCAAGCACCTTCATCAGGTAAATCATCGCGTGTGACACCAGTGATGGTTGCGTACTTAAGCCCCATCGCTTTAACAGATTCTGCAACCTTGCGCGGTTCTTCGCGATCTAGGGGATCTGGCTTTCCAGTGTCGATGTTGCAGAAATCGCAACGGCGGGTGCACTTATCGCCACCAATGAGAAATGTTGCTTCTTTATCTTCCCAACATTCAAAGATATTTGGACAAGCTGCTTCTTGGCATACTGTGTGCAGTCCTTCGGATTTAACAAGGCTCTGCAAGCGGGTGTATTCAGGTCCCATGTGTGCCTTGGTCTTAATCCATTCAGGCTTTCGCTCAATAGGAACTTCGGCATTGCGTGCTTCAATGCGGATTAGCTTGCGACCTTCTGGGGCAAGTGTCATGCGCACACCTTCTTTAGTGATTCAAAAATATGTCTCTCAACCAATGGAGAAACCTCTTCAATGCCTATGTTACGGCCAAGCTCTCGAGAGATAGAAGTGACATCAGCATCTGCAATGCCGCAAGGAATGATCTGACTAAAAGCGCTCAGAT
>JBEATO010000072.1:0-3523 GCA_041161945.1 Actinomycetota bacterium | reverse complement strand
TTGCCACAGATATCGCATGTTGATGCCACAGCGGTACTCCTCTTATATGTGAAGGTAAGTAAGTCCTTAACGGACAAGGCGAAAGGATATCGCGAACGTAGGGGCTGACGCCAATCAAGGGGAAATCACGCTTTATTGCCTGGCTCTGAGCCTGAATTGCTCCACGGCTTGCACCGCGCAGTAGGAGAGAATGCCACCATGGCAGATCTTGAAAGCAAACTCTCCTCAGTTATAGGAGATCGCACTGCCAAAGTTCTCACCGATACTTTTGATATAAAAACAGTTGGCGATTTGATGCGCCACTACCCACGCAGGTATTTAGTACGCGGCGAGCTCTCAGATATTTCAGAGTTAGTTGAGGGCGATGAAGTAACTATTTTGGCTGAGGTTCTCAGTTCAACAAATAGACCGCTGCGCGGGCGCAAGGGGAGCATTTTCGAAGTAGTCGTTACCGATGGCACGGACAAACTCTCGCTCACCTTCTTTAATCAAGCATGGCGAGAAAAAGAATTAAAGGCTGGTCGCCAAGGTTTATTCGCCGGCAAGGTAGGCCTATTTAATGGCAAGAAGCAGTTGGCCCATCCTGATTACGAAATGATTCCAGATGGCAATGATGTCGATGCAGCAGCAAGTTCTTTTGCAGGAAAGTATCTGCCTGTTTATCCAGCTAGCGCCAAGATGCCTTCATGGAAGATCTCTAAATGTGTAGAGATGGCAATTGATTCTCTCGATGAAGTTGAAGATTTCTTGCCTGAACACATACGAAATAGTTTTGGTTATCCCACTTTGCATCAAGGTTTAGTTCAGCTACACCGCCCAGCCGATTTAGACTCAGCTGAAAGCGCCCGTGAGCGTTTAACTTTTGATGAAGCTTTTCTTTTGCAATCACTCCTTGTCTTACGACGCAATGAGTTAAGGAAACTCAATACCGCTTCTCGCAAAGCGAAAAAGGGGGGAATCCTTGATTCCTTTGATGCTTCCTTGCCGTTCCAATTAACTGGGGGCCAAAAGGCGGTGTGTGCTGAAATAGAAGCAGATCTAGCCCAAGACCATCCCATGCACCGTTTGCTGCAAGGTGAAGTAGGTTCAGGTAAAACAATTGTTGCATTGCGTGCAATGTTGGCAGTTGTTGATAGCGGGGGACAAGCAGCCCTACTTGCACCAACTGAAGTGCTTGCTGCGCAACACCTTCGCACAATTGAAAAACTTCTTGGGCCTTTAGCCCAAGGTGGAACGTTGGGATCAGAGGAAGGTGCAACACAGGTAACTTTGATTACTGGTTCTCAAAACGCTGCAGCGCGCAAAGCAGCCCTTGCCTTAGCTGCATCCGGTGATGCTGGAATAGTCATTGGCACGCATGCATTGCTGGGTGAAAAGGTTGAGTTCAAGGATTTAGGTTTAATCGTTGTCGATGAACAGCACCGCTTTGGTGTTGAACAACGCGATGCCTTAAAAGAAAAAGCACAGAAGCCTCCCCATTTACTTGTTATGACAGCTACGCCGATTCCTCGCACCGTTGCCATGACCGTGTTTGGTGATTTAGATGTTTCGACATTGCGTGAGCTTCCACTTGGACGCCAACCCATCACAACACATGTGATTCCTGTGATGGAGAAGCCAACATATTTAGAACGTGCATGGGCACGCATTCGTGAGGAAGTAGGACAGGGACATCAGGCATACGTTGTTGCACCACGCATTGCTGCAGGCAGTGATGAAAATGCCGATATTGATTTTCTCTTTGGTACTGAATCAAGTGATATCGCCTCCGTTGAAGAGCTTGCACCGCGCTTGCATGGGTCAGATTTAGCTGGATTGCGCGTTGCCATGCTGCATGGGCGCCTTGGCACTGAAGAAAAAGAAAGCACTATGAAAGCCTTTGCTGCAGGTGAGATAGATGTGTTGGTCTCAACGACAGTTATTGAGGTAGGCGTGGATGTTGCAAATGCAACGATTATGGTGATTATGGATGCTGATCGCTTTGGTGTTTCTCAACTACATCAGCTGCGTGGTCGTGTGGGTCGAGGAACTTCTCCGGGGCTGTGTTTGTTGGTAACAAATGCCATTGCAGAAACACCAGCGCGAGAGCGCTTAGAGGCTGTTGCAGGAACTGTTGATGGATTTGAACTTTCTCGAATCGATCTTGAACAGCGCCGAGAGGGCGATGTCTTAGGTGCATCTCAATCTGGAACTCAGTCACATCTGCGACTTCTTCGGGTATTGCGCGATGAAGAGTTAATCGAGAAGGCAAGAACGGCCGCGCAGGATTTGATTGCGACATCTCTTGATTTAACAAGTTATCCTGCGCTTAAGAAAGAGCTCAATGCTATGGCTCACAATATGGCCGTGGATTATTTGGATAAGGGTTAATTAGTTGAGAATCATTGCAGGCGTTGCTAAAGGTCGCACATTGGGCACAGTTGCCGGTGCTACACGCCCAACTTCAGATCGAGCACGTGAAGGTTTGTTTTCCTCCCTTCTTTCAGAGTTCGGTGATTTTCTAGGCCTGCATGTTCTAGATCTATTTGGCGGATCTGGCGCGATTGCACTTGAGGCTCTCTCACGCGGTGCAACTCTGGTTCATGTCGTTGAAAAAGATGCTGAAGCACAAAAGACAATTGAGAACAACTATGAGCTGGTTAATAAGAATAAGCCGGCTGGAAAGTTTCATCTCTACGCCATGTCAGCACAGAGATTTGTTACTGATCCACCTAAAGAGAAATATCACATTGTTTATGTTGATCCTCCCTATGAATTTTCAGATGCAGAGGTTGAAGAGATTTTAAGTAAGTTACATGCAGGCTCCTTCCTTAAAGATGATGCGGTGATTGCAGTTGAGCGCACCGCAAAGCGTTCTAATTTTTCATGGCCAGAAGGCTTTAGCGCAGTGCGTGAACGCAACTATGGGCAGGCCACGATTTTCTACGGCAATTACACGCCTGAGAATGGATAACTGACCCATCTCTTGCTAGCGTTTAGACCATGAGACGCGCGGTTTGTCCGGGATCCTTTGATCCAATCACTTTTGGCCATCTCGACATCATTTCTCGCGCCAGCGCTCACTTTGATCATGTGGTGATTGCAGTTCTTGAAAATCGAACAAAATCCTCACTTTTCACAGTTGATGAGCGCATTGCAATGATCCGTGAAACTACGGCCCATCTAAGTAATGTGAGCGTTGATTCTTGGTCAGGATTGCTCGTGGATTACTGCAAGAGCAATTCGATCCAAGCCATTGTTAAGGGATTACGCGCAGTGAGTGATTTTGATTACGAACTTCAAATGGCTCAAGTAAATCTGCAGGGCTCAGGAGTTGAAACGATGTTTATGGCAACCTCACCAGTTCATTCATTCTTATCTTCATCATTAGTTAAAGAGCTCGCCCACTACGGGGGAGATGTTTCTACGATGGTGCCAGCATCGATTAATGCAGCGCTCAAACTTCGAGTAGGCGGGAAGTAAAAATGGATTCAGTTGAAAAGTTAACATCTGCAATCACTATGGTTGAAGAAGCACGTGGCGT
>JBEATO010000062.1:0-3916 GCA_041161945.1 Actinomycetota bacterium | reverse complement strand
GTTTAATAAATTCAGGTTGCGCCCCATTTTCGATGCAATCTTTGTTCACAATGACTTTTGCTACATCGCCACGGCTAGGAACGTCATACATCACACTCAAAAGCGTTGATTCCATGATTGCACGAAGGCCACGAGCACCAGTTCCGCGATCCAAGGCAAGATCTGCGATTGCATCCAAGGCTGGGGCATCAAACTCTAATTCAACGTTATCGAGATCAAAGAGGCGCTGGTACTGCTTCACAAGAGCATTCTTTGGCTCAGTCAAAATCTGCATGAGTGCTTCTTTATCCAAGTTCTCAACACTTGTTAGAACTGGCAAGCGACCGATGAACTCAGGAATCATTCCAAACTTCAAAAGATCCTCAGGCATGACATCTGCAAAGATATCTTTGCGGTTCTTATCAGCTGCATCTTGCAACGTGGCATTAAAGCCAACACCTGATTTACCAACACGGCTTTCAATAATCTTCTCTAATCCCGAAAATGCTCCGCCAACAATGAACAGGACATTCGTTGTGTCGATTTGAATGAACTCTTGGTGTGGGTGCTTGCGTCCACCCTGTGGTGGAACAGATGCAACTGTTCCCTCAAGAATCTTCAGTAGAGCTTGCTGAACACCTTCACCTGAAACATCGCGTGTAATAGATGGGTTCTCAGATTTGCGAGCAACCTTATCGATTTCATCGATGTAGATAATTCCTGTTTCAGCCTTTTTAACATCGTAATCGGCAGCTTGTAGAAGCTTAAGCAAAATGTTTTCAACATCTTCACCCACATAGCCAGCCTCAGTAAGGGCAGTTGCATCTGCAATAGCAAATGGCACGTTGAGCATGCGTGCAAGAGTTTGAGCCATCAGCGTCTTACCGCAACCTGTTGGGCCAAGTAGCAAGATATTTGATTTAGCTAATTCAATTTGATCTTCACGATTGCCACTTTGCACGCGCTTGTAGTGGTTATAAACGGCAACTGAAAGAGATTTCTTTGCACGGTTTTGCCCGATGACATATTGATCTAAGAATTCAAAGATTTCCTGTGGCTTAGGTAGTTCTGCAAGTCCAAGGGAAGATGCCTCAGAGAGCTCTTCAACGATGATCTCATTACAGAGTTCAATACATTCATCGCAGATATAGACGCCAGGTCCGGCAATGAGTTTCTTTACTTGCTTCTGAGTTTTTCCGCAGAAGGAACACTTGAGCAAGTCGCTTGTTTCACCGATTCTGGTCATGGGTTAATTTTACGTTCTCCCATGGATTTATGCTGGGGTTTTTGCGCTTACTTGTGTTCGCCGTAAGAATAATTAGCGGGCATTTTCATATCTTTCACCCCAGGAACTCGAAGAATCGCAAAGCTAATCAACACATGAAAAATTGATGCGCCGATGAGTAGTTCTTTTTCGCCAAAGAATGTAACTGCTGGTCCAATCAAGGCCATGCCAATGGGCATTAATCCAGCAGAACCCATGTGATCAATTGAAAACACACGCCCTTGCAGATGTGGTGGAACTTCTCTTTGCACAGCAGATGACCACCACGCCTCCCACGGACCCACTGAAAATCCAGCGAACAAATATGCAACAACGATGAATGTTCCTGAAACCGGAAATGCCAAAGCCAATGGAGCGATAATGATAAACATCCAGACAAAGATAGAAACATAGCCTTCGTGTTTGACCTTAATTTTGACGCAGACCAGCGCTGAAATAATGCTGCCGACTGCAAAAGAGGATGCTGCCAATGCAAATGGAGTATTTGAGTCAAATTCGCGTCGGCTGATAACTGGCAACAAAACAGTCTCTGCCGCAATAACAACCATCAACTGAACTGAGACCATAAGAATAAAAGCACCAATCCAAGGAATATCTCTCACCGTGCGCAAGCCCTCACGTAGTTCAACAAAGAAGGGCTCTTGGGCACGCTTATTGATGTTGATGTCCTCTTCAATCTTAAAGAGGAAGTAAGTACCTATTACAAAGGCTATTGCAGTGATAAGGAAGGTAAGTCTGCCACCAATCAAAAACACTGATGCTCCGCCAATACCTGGACCCACGATGGTCGCACCCTTAGTCATAATGTTACGAGCAACATTTGCTGCCGGAAGTTTTTCATCTGGCACAAGGCTTGGAATTATTGCGCCCGCTGCAGCTGCGCCAAAAGCATCTCCCACTCCCACAAGAAAAACTGCAAGGCCTAACAAGATATGCGGCATTGATGGGGCTGAAACAAAAATCATTGAGGTAACAATTGCTGCTCTAAATAAATCCGCGCCAATCATTACATTTCTGCGAGGTAATCTGTCTGCCCACACCCCAGCAAATGGTGCAAAGACAACACCTGAAAGCACGCGTGCTCCAAGGATTAAACCCAGAGAAGTTGCTGTTCCTCCGGCATCAAGGACTGTTACCGCTAATGCAATAGGAAATGCTGATGCACCTAGAACAAAGATTGCATTAGAAAACCAAAAGAGACGGTATCCCTTGTATGACCAAAGGGAGCCCGCCTCAAATAGTTTCATAAACAAGATTACTTAGTTGGCTTGCCCTTACGTGATGCCAATACCTGATCAATGATTCCGTACTCAACAGCTTCTGCTGCTGTAAGAATCTTGTCGCGCTCGATATCTTTGCGAATCTCTTCAGATGACTTCACAACGTGGCGTGATAACAGATCTTCCTGCAAGCGAGAAATTCGATCGATTTCGCGAGCTTGAATTTCGATATCAGATGCCTGACCGCCACCTTCTGATGAAGGTTGGTGAATCAAGATACGTGAGTGCTCAAGGGCGTAGCGCTTTCCCTTTGCACCTCCTGCAAGAATTACCGCTGCTGCAGATGCTGCCTGACCCAAGCAAATAGTGCTGATGTCTGGACGCACAAACTGCATGGTGTCATAGATAGCTGTGAGCGCTGTGAAAGATCCACCAGGTGAGTTGATGTAGATCATGATGTCGCGATCTGGATCCATAGATTCCAGAGTCAAGAGCTGAGCCATAACATCGTTTGCAACTGTGTCATCAATTGGCTGACCCATGAAAATGATGCGCTCTTCAAATAGCTTTGTGTATGGATCTTGACGCTTGTATCCATAGGCAGTTTTTTCTTCAACAGTTGGAAGAACGTAGCGTGAATTAATCTCGTGAATAGTCATTACGCTTTTCCTCCAGTGATTTGTCCCAAAGAAGTAACTACATGATCTACAAAGCCATAATCCTTAGCATCCTTGGCATTGAACCAGTTATCGCGATCTGAATCTGCAAGAATCTTTTCTAAGCTTTGACCTGTGTGCAAAGCGTTTAGCTCTGAAAGAGTTTGCTTTGTAATCGCCATCTGTTCAGCCTGAATACGAATATCAATTGCTGTTCCACCAATTCCACCCAATGGCTGGTGCATCAAGATGCGAGAGCTATTAGTTGCATAGCGCTTTCCCTTAGTTCCAGAGGTTAGAAGGAACTGACCCATTGATGCAGCCATTCCAAAGGTAACTGTTGCAACATCATTTGGAATTAACTCCATAGTGTCATAGACAGCCATGCCTGCAGTTACAGATCCGCCTGGTGAGTTGATGTATAAGAAAATATCTTTCTTGGGATCCAAAGAGGAGAGAAGAAGTAGTTGAGCACAGACCATATTGGCCATCTCATCGCGGACTTCACCTGACAAGAAAACAATGCGCTCTTCAAGCAAGCGGTTGTAGATCTGGTCTTTCATTTTGCTGTCTAAATCCACGTGGGTATTCCTCCTCGTTGCAATGTATTACCTGTAGTGACCCTAACAATATTGGGGAGTAAATGCTTCCCGGTTTGGCCACATTGGAGCGTGAACTGGGCGATGTTCGCTCAGGGCTAAAGAGTATTAAGCCTCTTCGACTAAGTCAGCAGGTGTTGGCTGTGGGCGTAATGCTTCAAGATCAATGACGGCACC